>NZ_JBIUZW010000006.1:0-287636 GCF_044745245.1 Herbaspirillum sp. NPDC087042
CTCCTCCGGCGGCATCTTCAACAACGCTGCCCAGGTGTGGAACCACACCTTCTACTGGAACGGCCTGACCCCGAAGGGCCAGGCGCTCCGAGCGGTGCGCTGGCTGACGCCATCAACGCCAAGTGGGGCGGCTTCGACGCCTTCAAGGCCGAGTTCACCAAGCAAGGCCTGGCCAACTTCGGTTCCGGCTGGACCTGGCTGGTCAAGAAGGCTGACGGCACCCTGGACATCGTCAACACCACCGGCGCCGGCACCCCGCTGACCACCGACAGCAAGCCGCTGCTGACCGTCGACGTGTGGGAACACGCCTACTACATCGACTACCGCAACGCACGCGCCAAGTATGTCGAGAACTACTGGGGCATCATCAACTGGGACTTCGTGGCCAAGAACTTCGCCTGATCTTGCGCTCTCGCCTTCCCGGCAAGAAAAAACCACGCGCGAGCGTGGTTTTTTTTCGCCTGTACGATCCGCAGCAACCTTCAGGAGAATCGGTCCAGCACGCTGTACCAGGCCACCCCGGCGGCGATGTAGAAGCGCTGCAGCCCATGCAGCGGGATGGGCTGGATGGTGCTGACCGGGAAGGGAAACACCGCCCCTGCCTGCCCCGTCAGGCGCTGCGCCAGGCAGCGGCCCATGGTACTGGACATGGCAATGCCGCGTCCGTTGTAGCCCAGCGCAATGCTCAAGCCGGCGGCCGGCTCATGCACATGCGGCAGGAAGTCGCGCGTGATGGCGACCCGCCCCGACCAGCGGTATTCAAACTCCACCCCGGCCAGCTGCGGGAACAGCAAGGCCACCGAGCGCTCCAGGTGCGCGAAGTCTTCCGGCCCGCGTGGTTCGCTGAAGGGCCCGCGTCCGCCCATGAGCAGGCGCCCCTGCGCATCGCGCCGGTAGTACAGCAACAGGCGGCGCGAATCGGACGTGACCTCGCCGCCCGGCAGGATGCTGGCGCCCAGCGCCGCCGGCAAGGGTCGGGTGGCGACGATGAAGCTGTTGGCGGCGATCACCGATTGCCGCAGGTGCGGCCACAGATCATCGGTGTAGCCATTGGTGGCGAGCACCACGCGTTCGGCATCGATGTGCGCGCCCTGCGCACTGTGCAGGCGCCAGCCGCCCTGGCGACGTTCCAGCTTCGCCACCCGCGTGCCGCCGTGGATGGCCACGCCCAGCCGCTGCGCCGCTTGCGCCAGTCCCCGGCAATATTTCAGGGGATGCAGGCTGCCGGCCCGTTCATCCTTCCATCCCCCCACATAGGCGCCGGTACCGATGCGGCGCGCCACTTCGGCGCCATCCATCAGCTGGGCCGGCGCCCCCTCGGCCATCCACTGGCGCGCGCGCGCTTCCAGCGCACGCATCACCTTGGGCGAGTGGGTGGGCTGGATCCAGCCGGCGCGTTGCGCATCGCAATCGATGCCATGCCGGGCGATCAGGTCGAACACCGTATCGGCCGCCGAACCAATGGCCGCGATCAGGGGATCGGCGACCGCGCTGCCGAACATCACCCGCAGCTGGTCGGGATCGTACTTGAGACCGGGGATGACCTGTCCGCCATTGCGACCGGAGGCGCCCCAGCCGGGCGCGTGGGCATCCAGCACGCATACTGATACCCCGGCCTCGGCCAGATGCAGGGCGGTGGACAGGCCGGTATAGCCGGCGCCGACGATGGCCACGTCATAGCGCGCGCTGGCCTGCAGCGCTGGCGCCTCGGGCAATTCGCCACCGGTGGCGGCCCACAGTGAAAGCGGAAAAGCGACGTTGGAATGCTGTGTCATGGGCAAGACCTCGCTCTCACTTGCCGATCACGCGGCGCAGGAAATCCTGCGTGCGCGCATGCTGCGGTTCGGACAGCACCTGCGCCGCCGCACCGGACTCGACGATGCTGCCGCTATGCAGGAAACACACGCGGTCGGCCACCTCGCGGGCAAAGCCCATTTCGTGCGTGACCACGATCATGGTCATGCCATCGGCAGCCAGCGTGCGCATCACCGCCAGCACCTCGCCCACCAGTTCGGGGTCCAGCGCCGAGGTCGGTTCGTCGAAGAGAATCGCTTCGGGTTGCATGGCCAGCGAGCGGGCAATCGCCACGCGCTGCTGCTGGCCGCCGGACAGCTGGGCGGGATAGGCATCGCAGCGCGCCGCCAGCCCTACCTTGTCCAGCAGCGCCATAGCCTGCTCCCGCGCCTGTTCACGCGGCACGCGGTTGACGAAGATCGGCCCCTCGGTCACGTTCTCCAGCACCGTGCGATGCGGGAACAGGTTGAAGCGCTGGAACACCATTCCCACCCGGGTGCGCAGGCGGTGGATATCCGCGCCATCGCGATCCACGCGCTGGCCATCGATCAGGATATCGCCGCGCTCGTAGGACTCCAGCCCGTTGATACAACGCAGCACCGTCGACTTGCCCGACCCCGACGGCCCGATCAGGCAGACCACTTCGCCCTCGGCCACCGACAGCGACACATCCTTGAGCACCTCGTGCTGGCCGAAGCACTTCGAAATACGCTTGACCTCGATCATCGCGCCCTCCCCTTGCTGTTGCGGATCTCCAGGCGACGGATCAGGAACACCAGCGGCAGCGACAGCAGCAAGTACAGCACCGCCACGGTGGTATAGACCGTCATGTTCTGGAAGGTGCTGGAGGCGATCATCTGGCCGGCGCGGGTCATCTCCAGCACCGTGATGGTCGAGACCAGCGAGGAATCCTTCAACATCATCACCAGCGTATTGCCATAGGGCGGCAAGGCGATGCGGAAGGCCTGCGGCAGGATCACGCGGCGCATGATCATGGGCCCGCGCATGCCAATCGATTGCGCCGCCTCGATCTGGCCCACATCCACCGCCTCGATGCCGGCGCGGAAATTCTCCGCCTGGTAGGCCGAATAGGCGATGCCCAGGCCGATCACGCCGGCCTGGAAGGCCGAGAGCTGGATGCCGATGTCGGGCAGCACGAAATAGATGTAGAACAGCTGCACGATGATGGGCAGCCCACGGATGATGTTGACGATGGTGGCCCCGGCCAGCGCCACCGGCTTGACGCGAGAGACTTTCATCAGGGCCAGCAGCAGTCCGATCACCGAACTGAGCAGGAAGGAATAGATCGTGACTTCGACAGTGACCAGCGCTCCCTTGAGGAGGATGGGCAGGAAGTCCAGCACGGTTTGCAGGAGCATGGGCGGTAGCGAACGATGACGATGGCAGCAGGCCGGCCGAACGCCGATGGAGCGGCGCCCGCCTTGCCCTGTAACGATGAAGGTGAAGCTGAAGGTGCAGGTGGATCTGACCCCGGGATCAGTTCAGCTTCCACTGCTCCACGATGCGTGCCAGCGTGCCATCGGCCTTGAGCTCGGCAATTGCCTTGTTGAGCCGCTCCACCAGCTTGGGGTCGCCCTTGCGGATGACCAGGCAGACATCCCCCATGAGGGTGGACTGGTATTCCTTGACCAGGCGCACCTGCGGATTGGCCCCCTGCGAGAGCTGGTAGGCCACGATGGGGCGGTCGCCGAAGCCGGCCTTGATACGGCCCAGGCCGACGTCGCGCATCATGTCGGCCACCGAATCGTAGGTCTTCACTTCCTTGAAGCCACCCTTCTTGTTCAGCGCATCCACGAAGACGGTACCGACCTGGGCGCCGACGATCTCGCCCTTGAGGTCATCGAGGTTCTTGTAGCTCTTCGTATCCTGGGCGTTGACGAACAGGCCCTCACCGTAGGAATACACCGGATCGCTGAAGTCCACGATCTGGGCGCGGGCCTCGGTCTTCAGCATGGCCGCGGCGATGATGTCGATCTTGTTGCCGGTCAGCGAGGGGATCAGCGCCGCAAAGGGCGTCTGCTGGATGTTGACCGAGAAGCCGGCCTTGCTGCCCACCGCCGTGACGGTATCGACCATCATGCCCTGCAGCTTGTTGGTCTTGATATCGAGGAAGGTGAAGGGCACGCCCGTGGAGGTGGCGCCGACGTTGTAGCTCGACTGGGCCATGGCGGGTGCGGCACCGAGCGTGGCGGCCAGTGCGGCCAGCGCGACGCTGCCCACCAGGTGTTTGAACAGGCAATGGAACGGCTTCATACGACTCCCCTTTGGCGCGAGATCGCGACCAGGCGCGATCAGGATGGACGGCTGGAAGTCCGCGCGACGGTGCAAAAGACCCCTCGGCGGTGCGTGGACATGCATGGACCTGCGTGAATCTGCGTGAACCTGTATGAACTGCTGCGGCCCCTGACGGAACCGGATGCTGCAACACCGCAAGCGCTCCTGCATCGGACTGCCCGGTGTGGCCTCGATGCAGCGCGCGGAGATCAATATGACGCGTTGAAACAAGTATATTTGGTTTATGTGTATCGTCAATAGATATTTATGTATCGATATTCGATACACAAAACGAGAATTGCCTTAGAATCGGGCATTCCTCCCACCCACTCCACTCTCCAGGAGCGCGCATGAACGAACCCGACGAGACCGCCTCGGACCTGTTGTTCAATCAATCGCTGGAAAAGGGCCTGGCCGTGCTGCGCGCCTTCAACGCCCAGCGCCGCACCATGACCCTGGGCGACGTGGCCAGCGCCACCGGCATTTCCAAGAGTTCGGCGCAACGCATGGTGCATACGCTGGAGACGCTGGGCTATGTCTGCAAGCATCCCAAGACACGGCGCTACCAGCTCACGCCCAAGGTGATGGAAGTGGGCTACAACTACCTGGCCGCCGATATCCTGGTGGATGTGGCCAATCCCTTCCTTTCGGAGCTGGCCAACATCACCGGCGAGACCGTCAACCTGACCGAGCCCTATGACCGCGAGATGGTCTACGTGGCGCGCTTCGTGGCCAGCAAGTTCATTCCCATCCACATGCCCATCGGCAGCCGCATCCCCATGTATTGCACGGCCTCGGGCCGCGCCTACCTGAGCGCGCTGGAACCCGCCGAGGCGCGGGCCATCCTGGAGTCCAGCGAGCGCACGGTGCACACGCCCCATACCCGCACCAACGTAGAAGACATCATGCAGGTGCTGACCGCCAGCCGCGAGCGCGGCTTTGCCAGCAACCGGGAAGAGCTTTTCCTGGGGGACATGACCATTGCCTCGCCGATCTTCAACAGCGAGCGCACGCCGGTGGCGTCGGTCCATGTGGTGGCGCCGACCAGCCGCTGGAGCGTGGAAGACGCCGAAAAGAAACTGGGCCCGCTGGTGCTGGAATGCGCCCGCGCGATTTCCAATTCGGTGCGCACGCTGGTGTGAGCCTTGTGACACAATTCCCCATCACATCGCTGACATCGCTCACATCAACCACTTGCCCAACGGAGAACCCATGGCCCACGTCACCCTGCACAATGCCGCCGGCTACGCCCAGGACATCAAGGCACGCATCCATCAGCTGAAGTCCGACGAGCCCGAGAGCAACGGCGGCCAGGATACCGGCCCCGCCCCCTATGAATTGCTGCTGGCCGCACTGGCTTCCTGCACCTCGCTAACGCTGCGCATGTACGCCGACCGCAAGGGCTGGGACCTGGGCAGCATCGCCGTGGACGCCCACTTCGGCCGCGACGACAGCGGGCTGGAAACCATCACCCGCAAGATCAGTTTCGGCAACACCCTGAGCGCCGAGCAACTCACGCGCCTGGCCGAGATCTGCGAAAAGACCCCGGTCACCAAGACCATCCGCCAGGGCACCGCGATTCAGACATCGATCGCGTAACCGGCCGCGCGCCAGGCATCGATGCCACCGGTGAGCGGGCGCACCTTCTTGTAGCCGCGCGCCATCAGCTGGCGCGCCACCATGGCCGCCGAGGCCTCGTTGGGACAGGCGCAATAGACCACCACCTCATCCTCGATGGGGCCCTCGAAGACGAAGGTCTGGATCTCCTGGTTGGAGATCGTCACCGCCCCGGGAATGCGGCCATCCTGCTGCGACAGCGGCGAGCGCACATCGATGATGGTGGGCGCATTGCCTTCTTCGAGCAGGGTATTCAATTCATCCACCGAGATGCGCGCCATCTCCAGCGACTTGCGGAAACGCCGGCGCTGCCACCACTTGTTGGCGATGAAGGCGGCCAGTGCCACGGCGATCATCATCATGCCGTAGTGGCCCAGTTGCGCCAGCACATTGAGCAGGTCATCCACGGCCGAGCTGAACAGCGACCCCAGGAAAATCCCCAGGCCCGCCCACAAGGCGCTGCCGGCCGCATCCCACAACAGGAAGCTGACGCGGCGCGTCCCCATGGTGCCCGACAGCGCACTGGCAATCGAGGCAAAGCCGGGAATGAACTTGGCCAGCAGCAGTGAGCGCGCGCCCCAGCGCAGGTAGATCGATTCGGTCTGGCGCACGCAGGAGTCGGGCGAGAGCGAAATGCGGCACAGGCGCGACATGATCTGGCGCCCGTAGCGACGGCCCGCCAGGTACCACACGTAATCGGCCACCAGCGCCGCGCACACCGCCAGCAACAGCAGCAGCGCCGGAGAATAGCGCCCGCCCTGCGCCAGCGCACCGGTAATGATCAGGGTGGGATAGGCCGGCACCGGCGCACCCAGTTGCTCCACCAGCACGTTGACGAAGACGATGAGCAAACCATACTGCTCGATCAGGTGATACAGGGTTTCCATGGCCAGGCCGCCTTGATGTCTTGCCGCAGGGAATGCGGCCTCTGCTCCGCCGTGGTGGCGGGTTGCAGGCTGCCATTATAGGTTTGGCGGCGCCGGCGTGCTTGGACAAAACCGGCCAGATAGGGACACCCAATAAAAAGCGCCCCGGCGCCTGTCGTAAAACAGGCCCACAGGGCGCAAACGAGGGAGACCTCGGAGAAAATCGTCTGGATCAGGCCGGCTGCTTGGCCACCTTGACCTCGCCAGCGGCCGGGCCGCCACCATCCTCGACGCTAGGCCGGGTGCGGGCCAGGAACACCAGCACCGCCGCCAGCAGGGACGCCACCGACAGGGCATACAGGCCGCCCTGGATGGAGCCGGTCTTCTGCTCCAGGTAGCCGAAGGTGGCCGGTGCAAAGAAGCCGCCCAGATTGCCCAGCGAATTGATCAGCGCCAGCACGGCGGCGGCGATACGGGCATCGAGGTAGGCCTGCGGAATCGGCCAGAACAGCGAGGACGCCGCCTTGAAGCCGATACCGGCAAAGCACACCGCCACGAAACCGATCACCGGGCCCGAGAAGGCCGACACCGCCATGCCGATGGCCGAGATCACCAGCGTGACAGCGACCCAGAATTGCGGCCTCTTGAAGCGTGCCGCCAGCACGGCGAAGAGGTACATCGCGGCAATGGCGACGATCCAGGGAATCGAGTTGAACAGGCCCACCTGGAAGTCATTGAAATGCCCCATCTTCTTGATGATGGTCGGCAGCCAGAAGGTAGCGCCATAGATGGTCAGCTGGATGGCAAAGTAGATAAAGCAGAACAGCACGATCTGCGGATCACGCAACAGCGTCAGCGCCGACACATGCGCCGGACGGCTGGCCGCGCGCTGCTCCTGCTCGGCCGCGATCACGGTGGCCAGTGCCTCGCGCTGCTCCGGCGAGAGCCACTTGGCCTCACGCGGGCTGGAGTCCAGCAGACGCCACACCACCACGCAGAACAGCATCGATGCGCCCCCTTCGATGAGGAACATCCACTGCCAGCCATGCAGGCCGCCCCCCTCGATGAGCAACAAGGCTCCCGTCACCGGCCCCGACAGGATCGAGGCGATAGCCGACCCTGACAGGAAGATCGCCATCGCCCGGCCGCGCTCGTGATTGGGCAGCCATTGCGTGAAGTAGTACACCACGCCCGGGAAGAAACCGGCCTCGGTCACGCCCAGCAGGAAGCGCATGAAATAGAAGCTGGTCTCGCTATGCACGAAGGCCATGCAGGCGGCCACCAGGCCCCAGGTGAACATGATGCGGGTCAGCCAGGCGCGTGCGCCGAAGCGCTGCAGCAGCATGTTGGAGGGGACTTCGAAGATGGCATAGCCCACGAAGAACAGGCCCGCGCCCAGCCCGAAGGCTGCCGCGCCAATGCCCAGGTCGGTGGCCAGGTGGCTGCGCACGAAACCGATATTGACGCGGTCGATGTAATTGATGATGAACATCGCCACGAACAACGGCAGGATGCGCCACTTGATCTTGCTCACCGCCGAGGTGAGCAGCAGGTCTGCCTTGGCAGATGCTTGGGAAGGATTCACGAGTTGTCTCCTCTTCAGGACTCGGTGCTGCAGGTTGATCGGAGGGCCGGTCACGGATGCCATCACAGGCGAACCGGCACAGGCGCGTCGGGCGCGCTCTTGTTCTTGCCAGCCGGGCCGGGATTCAGCGCACCAGGCAGGGCTTCTTGTTATCGAACTTCCAGCCAGGAATCAGGTATTGCATGGCCACCGCGTCGTCACGCGCGCCCAGGCCCATGTTGCGGTAGGTCTGATGCGCCGCCTCAAGCTGCGCCATGTCCAGCTCCACGCCCAGGCCCGGCTTGGCCGGCACCTTGACCTTGCCGCCCGCGATCTGCAGCGGTTCGCGGGTCAGGCGCTGGCCGTCCTGCCAGATCCAGTGGGTATCGATGGCGGTGATCTTGCCCGGCGCGGCCGCAGCCACGTGGGTGAACATCGCCAGCGAGATATCGAAGTGGTTGTTGGAGTGCGAACCCCAGGTCAGGCCCCAGTCGTTGCACATCTGCGCCACCCGCACCGAACCCTGCATGGTCCAGAAGTGCGGGTCAGCCAGCGGAATATCGACCGACTGCAGCGAGATCGCATGGCCCATCTGGCGCCAGTCGGTGGCCACCATGTTGGTCGCGGTCTGCAGGCCGGTAGCGCGGCGGAACTCGGCCATCACCTCGCGGCCCGAATAACCGTCCTCGGCACCGCAGGGATCTTCGGCATAGGCCAGCACGTCATGCTGGTCGCGGCACAGGCGGATGGCATCCTTGAGCAGCCAGCCACCATTGGGATCCAGCGTGATGCGCGCCTGCGGGAAGCGCTCGGCCAGCGCGGTGACGGCGGCGATTTCTTCCTCGCCGCGCATGACGCCACCCTTGAGCTTGAAGTCATTGAAACCGTAACGGGCATAGGCTGCTTCCGCCAGGCGCACCACCGCTTCCGGGGTCAGCGCCGCCTCGTGGCGCAGGCGCAGCCAGTCGTCGCTCTCCCCCAGGGCCGACTGGTAAGGCAGGTCGGTCTTGTTGCGCTCGCCCACGTAGAACAGGTAACCCAGCATCTCCACCTCGTCGCGCTGCTGGCCTTCGCCCAGCAGGGCCGCCACCGGCACCTCCAGGAACTTGCCCAGCAGATCCAGCAGCGCCGCTTCCAGCGCGGTGACAGCGTGGATGGCGATGCGCAGGTCGAAGGTCTGCAAGCCGCGACCGCCGACATCGCGATCCGCAAAGGCCGCACGCGCCCGGTTCAGGATGCCCTGGTAGTTGCCGATGGACTGGCCCACCAGCAGCGTGCGCGCATCTTCCAGCGTCTGGCGGATGCCCTCGCCGCCCGGCACCTCGCCCACGCCGGTGTTGCCGGCGCTGTCGGTGAGGATGACGATGTTGCGGGTGAAATAGGGACCATGGGCGCCCGACAGGTTCAACAACATGCTGTCATGACCAGCCACCGGGACCACGCGCATGTCGGTGATGCGGGGCGCGCCCTGAACGAGGTTGGACGGGGATGCAACGGAAGATGCGGTGGCACTCATGGCTCTGCTCTCTTTCACGCCAGGGATGGCGGTCTCGGGGTTGTCGGGTTGATGGTGATGCCTGGCAAGGCCGCCATCGGCTGGGATGGAAACGCCAACCAAGCATTTGGTAGCGGTACCAAATCTCAATGAAATGCATGGTAGCGGTACCAAATTTAGGTGTCAACCAGATTTTTTACCTTGCATCAGGAGCAACAAAAAAGGGGAAAGCGGATCAGGCGCTTTCGCGATGGATGATGGTGAAGCCCACATCGACGATGCGCTCGGCCACCTCGATGCCCGCGGCACGGTCGATGATGAAGCGCGCCGCGCGCTGGCCGATGCCGGTGCCATCGATGCGCACGGTGGTCAGCTTGGGTTGCAGGTCGCGCGAGAACTCCAGATCACCGAAGCCCACCACGGCCAGCTGCCCAGGAATGCTGATGCCCCTGCTCTGCGCCTCGATCATCACCCCCAGCGCCAGCAGATCGGAGCTGCAGAAGATGGCATCGATATCGGGCTGGCGCTGCAACAGGTCGGCCAGGCCATTGCGTCCCTGGCCCAGCGTGGTCGGCGCCACCACATGATGCATGGGCAGCGGCGCGCTACCGGCATGCATGCCCAGCGCCTGCGCCTGCTGCGCGAAGGCATTCATGCGGCGCTGGCTGCGCTCGTCGCGCCCACCCACCACCGCCACCTGGCGGCGACCGATACCGTGCAGGTAGCGCGCCACCTCGCGGCCGATCTGTTCGTGCGAAAAACCGACCAGCATATCGATGGGCGTGGGCGTCAGATCCCAGGTCTCGACCACCGGGATGCCGCTGGCCAGCAGGCGCTTCCTGGCCTCGGCCGAGCGCATGATGCCGGTCAGCACCACGCCATCGGGACGACGGCCGATGATGGCTTCGAGCAGCGCATCCTCACGCGAATTCTCATAGCCGCTCTGACCCAGCATCACCTGGTAGCCGGCAGCGGCCAGGGTCTCGGTGAGGGTATGGACGATTTCCTGGAACACCGGCCCGATCACGGTCGGCACCACCACCGCCACCAGCCGGCTCTTGTTGGAGGCCAGGCCACCGGCCAGGAGGTTGGGCACGTAACCGGTCTTCTCCACCGCCTCGCGCACCTTCTGCAAGACCTTGGGCGACACCGCCGAGGGCGTATTCAAGGCGCGCGACGCAGTGATCGGCGCCACGCCAGCCAGTTGTGCGACATCGCGCAGGGTGATGCCACCGGCACTCTTGCGACTGCCGCGACGACGTGGTTCGGCAGCCTCCCCCTCGCGCTCACTGCGCTGGGGATCGGGAAGGGAATCGGGGGACGTGGTGCGGTTCTCGGACATGCGCGCATTCTAGCATTGGGGTTGGTAGCGTTATCAGCAAAACCGACACCGACAACGCCCCGACGCAGCCTGGCGCTCAACGCGCCAGACGCAGTTCTTCCACCAGCGTATCCACCAGTTGCGCCGCCGGCATGGGCCGCCCCATGGCCACGCCCTGCCCCGCCCACAAGGACATGAGATCGGGCCGTCCAGCCCGGGTGGCGGCCTGGCGCAACTCGGTGGTCAGTGCGTTCTGCACCGGATAGCCCGGCAACACCTGTTCGAAAGGCCGCATGCGCTCCATGAATTCATTGACGATGCCACGCGCCCAGCGACCGCTGAAGCTCCTGGTCAGGCGCGTGCTGTCGTCACGGGCAGCGGCCAGCGCCGCGCGCCAGGCCGGGGCGATACCCGATTCAGGACAACACAGGAAGGCCGTCCCCATCTGCGCCGCCTGCGCCCCCAGCAGCAATGCCGCCGCGATGGCACGCCCGCTCATCAGGCCGCCGGCTGCGATCACTGGCACCCTGACCGCATGGGCCACCTGCGGCAACAACGCCATGAGGCCGATGCAGGATTGCTCGAAGTCCCCCAGGAAGGTCGCGCGATGTCCACCCGCCTCGCTGCCCAGGGCGCAGATGAAGTCGGCCCCGGCCTCCTCCCAGGCACGCGCCTCGGCCACGGTAGTGGCCGTGCCGATGACCTGGATATCCTTCTTGCGGAATTGCCGCACCACCTCCGCATCGAGCAGTCCGAAGGTAAAGCTGGCCACCGGCGGGGCAGCCTCCAGCAAGGCCGCGACCTGGTCCCGGCAGTTCTCCGAAAAGCGTTGCGGTGTCTGTGCCGGCGGCAGGCCCAGTTCCTCGCGCAGCGGCTGCAGCAAGGCCTGCGCCTGTTCCAGTGCGGGCGGCGTCTGCAGTTCCGGCAACAGGAACAGGTTCATGTTGAAGGGCTGGTCCGTCAGCGTGCGCAGATGCGCCGCCGTCTCCAGGATGGCCGACGGTGCCAGCAACGCCGCCGCGCAGGACCCCAGGCCGCCAGCATTGCTCACCGCCGCTGCCAGCGCCGGCGGCGAAGCACCATTCATCGGACCTTGCACGATGGGATGCGCGATCCCCACGGCGGACTGGAACTGTGTTTTCTGCATCGTCGCTCCTTCATTGAGAAACCGGGTGGGACAGATTCTAACCAATGGCAGGGCAAGGGACTTCGACAGCGGCCAAGGTCAGATTTGTCACCGATGTCAAATCAGCTTTGCCAGCAAATCTCTCACGACAGTCGATGCAGGGGATACCACCTGAACGACGTGATTTTCTGCCTCCTGCTACTCATCCACCGCGTCACTTTCATCAACGACTGCGAGGACGGCATGAACGCCCTGCCCGCCTGCACGGTCCGCACCCGGACGGTATAAATCCGGTCGCAATGTCTGCATCGCAATCCAGCAGGATTATTGATCCAGGATCAATAATGTTTTGCCCCACCGGTGCTTCTTGCAAGAGCGGATGTGGCCGATACTGGCCTGCCCTGCCTGTCCCTGACAGGCAATGACGTCAAGCACAAGCTTGCTCCCCGATACCGTACAAAGGACTGCATGAATACCTCCTCCCTCCCCGCCTTCGGCCTGGGCACCTTCCGCCTGCAAGGCCAGCAGGTCATCGATTCGGTCCGCATGGGCCTGGAACTGGGCTACCGCCATATCGACACGGCGCAGATCTATGGCAACGAAGCCGAGGTCGGCCAGGCCATCGCCGAGGGTGATGTCGCACGCGATTCGCTCTTCGTCACCACCAAGATCTGGACCGAGAACCTGGCTGGCGACCGTCTCATCCCCAGCCTCAAGGACAGCCTGCACAAGCTGCGCCTGCCACAGGTCGATCTGACATTGATCCACTGGCCCTCGCCGGACGATGCCGTCCCCCTGAAAGAGACCATGCAGGCGCTGGCCGAAGCCAAGGCACTGGGCCTGACGCGCCTGACCGGCATCTCCAATTTCACCGTGGCGCATATGGAACAGGCCATCGCCGCCGTGGGCGCCGCCGAGATCGCCACCAACCAGGTCGAGATTCATCCCTTCCTGCAGAACCGCAAGGTCATCGAATTCGCCCGCGCCCATGGCATCCACCTGACCGCCTACATGCCACTGGCCTACGGCCGGGTCATGCAGGATGCCACCCTGCAGCAGATTGCCGCCCGCCATGGCGTCACGCCGGCCCAGGTAGCGCTGGCCTGGTCGCTGCAGCAGGGCTTTGCAGTGATCCCCTCTTCCACCAAGCGCGACAACCTCGCCGCCAATCTGGAGGCGGTGAAGATCCGGCTGTCGGACGAGGACATGAGCGCCATCGCCCGACTGGATCGCGGCGAACGCCTGGCCAATCCGGGCTTTGCGCCGCAGTGGGATGAATAAGCGTTCGCAGGCATTTGGAATAGCGCTCAATGACATGCCGCCAAGCACGCTCAAGTATTTGAGCGCTTGCTAGTTCTAGAACCCACTTCGTCATTTCATCAATAAGCTCGGGATGCGTTCTGCCCAGAAAGGGCGAACTGCTGCGTTACGAACTTGGGTCAAGACGCCTATTCTTGACTCAAGTTCGCGCCTTGCACCCCATCTCAAGTCGATGGACAGCTGGCAGCGAGCAATGCGTATTGAGCAGGATGTACGGTAACCTGGAAAGCCGCCCCCAGGAAAAGCAAGCCAGGGGGCGAAGCAAAAAAACGATAAATCAGCCTCAGGCAGCGACCAGGGAATCTTACATGGCAAGCATCAGCTGGCGAAAATGAGTGTTAAGCGCTTTTACCTCTTGGTGCTTTCACTGCGCCGTTGAAGTTGGTAATTTCCATGGGCAGTGTTCCCCTATCTCATTCCTTGCCAATCCCCATCACCCTGTTCGGAACCCAAGTAGCAATCTCGGGAAGCAAACAAAGTAACAGTACCGCCATGAACATTAACCCCAGAAACGGAAGCACTCCATAGATCACTTGTTTAAGTGGAATATCGGGGGCCACGTTCTTGATCACGAAAATGTTCAATCCTACCGGCGGATGGATCAGTCCCATTTCCATGACCACCGTCATCACTACGCCAAACCAGATCAGGTCAAAACCGGCGGCCTTCAACGGCGGCAAAATGATCGGTGCCGTCATCAGGATCAGAGACACCGGCGGCAGGAAGAATCCCAGCACGATGATCAGGCCTAGCACCGTTGTCAGCAACATCCACTTCGACAGATGCTGGTCGACAATCCATTGAGCAGCCGACTGGCTGATGTGCAGGTAGCTCATTACGTAGGAATACAGCAAGGACATGCCGATGATGAACATGAGCATGGTCGACTCTTTCAGGGCGCTGGCCAGGATCGGGATCAGTTGCCTGGGGCGCCAGATATCGTAGACCAGAGCGATCAGTCCCAGCGCCATCAGACCACCCAGGCCAGCGGTTTCGGACGGAGTCGAGTAGCCTCCGTAGAGAGCAATCATCACGCCGATCAGTATCACCACAAAGGGGAGCACGCGCGGCAGCATACGGGTCTTTTGTGCCAGCGTCAGGGTTGACTGGTACAGGTAGGCTGATTTTTCGCCGCCGGCGGCTAGAGTCGCTACGGCTTGCCGATACTCCCTCTTGTAGCGCCAAGCTGCATACAGGGAAAATAACGCCACCAGTAGCAGACCGGGGCCGACGCCGGCCAGGAACAGACGCCCCAAAGATTGTTCAGCCGCGACAGCAAACAGGATCATGGTGATCGATGGCGGTAGCAGGATGCCCAGGGTGCCCCCGGCTGCGATGATTCCGGCGGCGAAGCCCGGGGAATAGCCGCGTGCACGCATTTCCGGGATGCCGGCGCTGCCGATGGCTGAGCAGGTCGCCGGACTGGAGCCGGCCATGGCGGCAAACAGGGCGCAGGCGAACACGTTGGCGATGCCTAAGCCGCCCGGGATCTTTTGCATCCAGGCGTGGATTGCCGAATACAGATCGGCACCCGCACGCGACTTTCCAATGGCAGCGCCCTTGAGGATGAACAGCAGTATCGACAGCAGGGTGATGCTGGCCATCTCCTCATAAACATTCTGCGTCACCGTATCAAGCGCCGATGTCGGCATGAAGAAGTACATGAACACCACGGCGATCAAGCCCAGCGCAAATGCAATCGGCATCCCCGAAAACATCAATAGCAAGGTGCCACCACCATACAGCAGACCGATCATGCCAATACTCATGTCGAAACTCATGTCGATGCTCCTTCTTGTGGTCGGCCTTGCCTGCAGATCACGACCTGGCGCAATGACTGCACCAGCAGTTGTAGTGTCAGAAGGCTCATGCCGAACGCCATCACGCTATAGGGAATCCACAGCGGTGGCGCCCAGGTGGAAGAGGTGGTCTGGCCATCGATCCAGGCTTCGTGACACAGGGTCCACGACTTCCAGGCGAAGAACAGACAGAACAGGAACGAGGCGACGTCGCAGAACAGCTGCCGCAAACGATTAGCCCACGGCGGCATCAGTCCTGCCAGTGATTCAATGCTGACGTGGCCGCGCTGCTGCTGCACGAAGGCACCGCACAAGAAGCTTGCCCCCACCAGCAGGAACACCGCCGCCTCGTCTTGCCAGTCGGTCGGTGCGTGCAAGTAGTAACGCAGGAACACGCTGGTGCTGAGGATGCCGGCTGCGGCCAGCAAGGCCAGCATGGACAGGCCGAGGATGGTGCGGTTGAGAATGCTCAGTAAGTATTCGATTTGTGCCAGCAGGCCGTTGGCGGGACGGGCTGCCGACGTCGGCAGTGTATCGGTATGCGTGTTCATGCCGTCACCTTCTCGGCCAGTTGCAGCAGGCGCGCACAGTTGGATGACTTGGCGGCGTAGTCCTTCCAGGCTGTGTCGCGGGCGATGGCACGCCATTTTTCAACGGTGGCGGCATCCAGATCGTACAATCGGGCGCCCGCCTTCTGGTAAACGGTGGCGACGTTGCGATCGTCGGTACGGACCCCGTCAAGGCCGATCTTCTCGATCTCGTTACCGATCTGCAAGATCAAGTCCTGCTGGGATCTGGGAAGTTTTTCAAAGACAGCGCGCGACATCAGTAGCGGTACCGCCATGAACCAGAACGATTCGTTGCGGCCGGTGGTGAGATGTTTTGCGACTTCCTCAAGGCGAAACGACAGCAGGCTGGTGGAGGAAGTGATGACGGCGTCGACCGCGCCGGTCTGCATGGCGGCGTACAGTTCGTTGGACGGCAGCGTGACCACGGCAGAGCCGGCGGCCTTGAGCATCATGTCCACTTCGCGACTGCCACCACGGATCTTGATGCCCCTGACATCGTTTGGCGCGACCACGGCGCCGTTCTTGCCGGCGATGCAGCCGCTCTCCCAGACCCAGGCAATCGGAACCGCGCCCTTGTCGATCAACAGGTCGTTAAGGGCCTTGCCGATCTCGGCCTTCTTCCAGGCCAGCCCTTGTTCGTAGGTGGTCACCAGCCCGGGCATCAGGGCGATGTTGAGTTCCGGTACCTCGCCGCCGGCGTACGACACCGGAAAGAAACTCATATCCAGCGCACCGCGACGCAGGGCGCTGAATTGGGCGTTGGTTTTCATCAGCGACGAGCCGGGATAGACGCTGAACTTGAGTGCGCCCCCTGAACGCTTGTCGGCTTCCGCTGCGAAGATACGGCACAAGCGGTCGCGGAAATCGCCCTCGTTGCCGGTGGAGCCGGGGAACTGATGCGATATCTTGAACGGCGTCGGCCCCTGGGCGCCCGCGTCCAGGCAGATGCCCGCCAGCGGCAACGCCGCCATCGACGTACACAACCGGCGGCGGGTGGGGTTGATGGTATGGGTCATGGTCTCCTCCATTGCAATGGATGTGGGTTGCTGTTGTGGGTACATCGTGAAACCGGGGCGGGCAGCTGCCTAATTGGCCGCTGCGGGCTTGCCATAGGTGTCGCGCAAGACGTTTTTCAATACCTTTCCCATGGCGTTGCGCGGCAGTTCGGTGACGAAATGAACATGCTTGGGTACCTTGTAGCTGGCCATCTGCGCCTTCAACGATTGGATGATGGATTGATCGTTGATACCGTCGTGGCCTGGCTCGCCTGTGGTGGGGGCCAGCACGACCACGGCATTGACCGCCTCGCCGAAATCGCGGTCGGGCACGCCGATGACGGCCGATTCAAGCACACCGGGCAGGGCATCAATGGCCATCTCGACTTCTTTTGGGTAGACGTTGTAGCCACCGGAAATCACAAGGTCCTTGGCGCGACCGACGATGGTCAGGTAGCCGTCGTCGCTCAGCGTGCCGAGGTCGCCCGTGCGGAACCAGCCATCGGCACTGAACTCGTCGGCAGTCTTCTGTGGATTGCGCCAATAGCCTTTCATGACGCCGCTGCCACGGATCTGGATGCCGCCGACGGTATCGAATCCCAGCGGCAGGTCGTCTGCGTCGGCGATGCGCACCTCGACGCCTTCGATGGCCGGACCGACCGAGCCGATGCGGCGTTCGCCGCTGCACGGGTTGGAGCTGATGATGGCCGACTCGGTCATGCCATAGCGTTCCAGTACCACGTGGCCACAACGTTGCAGGAAGGCGCTATTGGTCTCGGCTAGCAGTGGTGCCGAGCCGGAAATGAATAGGCGCATGGCTGCAGCGCTGGCGGCGGTGAAGTCGCTCTGCCCGAGCAGACGAGAATAGAAGGTCGGTACCCCCACCATTACGGTAGCGCGTGAGAGCAATCCAACTACCTGTGCAGCGTCGAATTTCTTCAGCAACAGGATGCTGCTGCCCGATAACAAGGTGCAGTGACTGGAGATGAAAAGCCCATGCGCATGAAACAGGGGGAGCGCGTGCAACAGGACATCTTCGCGCGTGAACTGCCATAGCTTGGTGAGGGCGCGCCCATTGCTGAGCAGATTGGCATGCGTGAGCATCGCGCCTTTGGGCCTGCCGGTGGTGCCAGAGGTATAGATGATCAGCGCCACATCATCGGCAGCGGTGTGGACGGTGTCGAACTCAGTGGTCGCTGTCGCACACTGGTTAAGGTAGTCGATGAAGCTACCGCGATTGTCGTCGCCGAGGCTCAGGCTGTGAGCCACACCATTGGCGGCGGCCAGCGGCGCCAACGTGGCGAGGTTGGTCGGGGAGCAGATGAATACGTGGGGTGCGGCGTCCTGCATGAAGTACTGTAGTTCGTTGGGATGATAGGCGGTGTTGAGCGGTAGATAGATGGCGCCCAGGCGCAAGGTGGCCAGATACAGGCAGAAGTTCTCCAGCGATTTGTCGACTTGTACTGCCACCCGTTCACCTGCCGTAACACCCAGCGCGCGCAGGGCATTGGCATAGCGGGCAGTGAGCGCCAGCATTGCGCCATAGGTGAGGCGTTGGCCTTCAGGTGTTTCGATGCAGGTGGCGTCCGGGTGCTGGCGGGCGATGTCTTCAAAGTTGGCAAAGATATTGGCATTCATGATGGTAGAGAGAGAAGTGGAAACGGTATCGGCCACGCCCAGTGCCGGATAACGGATCGGGTCGATGTCGGCGCTAGCGTCGACACGGTCGGGGTGCGCGAGGATCTCGGAGAGGGCGGCGGGTGGCAACGTGCGTACGCTGCCGGTGGCGCTGACGTTGACGCTCGAAGCGGCACCAGCTGTGGCGATATAGATGCCACCTGAGATGTCGCCTTCGATATGCAGATGGACTGGCTGGCCAGCGCGCACCCGGCGCCGGATGGTGCGCGCCAGGTGCATCAGGTATTGGCTGAGCAACAGGCGTTCGTCAGCCAGAAGAGCGCTGTGGCCATTGCTGGCAAGATGCAGGTGCAGGGGGCCGGTACCTGCTGCATCGACCAGTTGCGCCAATTGCAGGGCATCGGCACAACCTGTCGGAGCGTGCGTCGCTGCGCGCAGGGCGCTGCCTTCCAGCGTGACGGTTGCACTGCCACCCAGGCCGACGACGTCCAGGCGTTCTTGCAGTTGCCAGCGTTCGTCGTCGATGTCAGGGGCGGTATGTTCAACGGTGGTCTTGCCCACCCAGTGCTGCATGGCTGCGGCGTAGGTCTTCGCTGCATCATCGAGCAATTGTTCGCGCCCGCCCCAGTGGCTGCGGGCGCTACCTTTGATGACGGCGAGCACTTCTTCCACCGAATGCACCGTGGGGTCACTTTGTTGCACCACGCGAGGGCCGGTCATGGCGAGCAGGGTGGCGGGGCTGTAACAGCGTCGCGCAGCGGCATGGGCAATCATGCTCGCGCCACCAAAGACGTTGCGGCCTAACAGAGCCAGCATGGGCATGCCATCCAGACGCGCATCCAGCAGTTCTGTCATCAGCTGACGCAATGCCCCCTGGATCGCAAGGCCTTCATACAACTGCGCGCCGGCGGAGTCGAGTATCAACAGCAATACCGCACCAGATGACTGCGCCAGGCGGATGGCGCGTCGTAAGTCCTGGCATTCGGCCAGGCCCAGGGCGCCTTTGTCGGCGATGGGATCGGTGGCCACCGCCAGCACGGTGCGGCCGGCGGCACGCCCATGCATCATGCGCAGATGCGATGCGGATGGCAGCGGCACACGGCAGTCGGGCGGGAACAGGGCCGCCAGGCGTGCGTCGACCGGCATGCCAATGAAGCTTGCTTGGGACAAGGTCTCCTCCTTGATGTTGGCTCCCGTTGGTTCGGGATGCCTGGTGTAGGTGATGCCGATTTGCTTGCGTCGAATATATACCTATTGCCTATCCTGGTATACAAGAACTTATTTTAGGTTTTTAGTTATTTATTATAGGTGCACCAAAACGTCCGCCTGGGCTTGTCAAACATGAAATGCGATATCATGCGCAAGCCATTTAGGAAATTCAGGAAAAATCTCATGTCCGAAGACGAAAGCACCTCGCAAGCCGACCGCATCAGCCGCGCCATTGAAGCGGATATCCTCAACGGCACCTACGGCCCTGGAGAGCGTCTCGATGAGCGTCAACTGGCAGCGTTGCATGGGGTATCGCGCACCCCCATCCGGGAAGCGCTTGGCCGTTTGGTTGCCGATGGACTGGCCGAACATCGTGCGCGTCAGGGCGTGTTCGTCTCGCGCATTTCGCTTGCCAGCGTGTTCGAGTTGTTTGAAATGTTGGCCGTGCTGGAGTCTGCCTCAGCGCGCTTGGCCGCACGGCGCATGAAGCCGCATGAAGTAGTGCACTTGATGCAGGCTGCGACCGACACCGTACAGGCAGCACAGGATCAAGATTCGAGTGTGTACTCGGCAGCAAACAAACGTTTCCACGAAATCATTTACGCCGGCAGTTGTAACCGCTTGCTGGAAGATTCGGCCAAGCAGTTGCGCCGTCGCGCAGCGCCATATCGGGAACATATCCACCGCGTGGCCGGTCGGCGCGATGCCACTGCGCATGAGCATGTCGCGATCGCCGAGGCGATCAAGGCGGGCAAGGCAGAGGTTGCCGCTGATTTGATGTTTCTACATCTGGATATTCATCGGCCTGAGTTTGCCGATTACGTGTTTATTCTTTCGCGAGCTGTTGAAAACGGCATCGCAGTTTCTTGATCTGGCTTGCCGGTCACCGGATCCAGCAGCAATACCTGGCCCTGCCCGTGGTCCAGGTCCGCAGCCGGCAAAAGTTGCGCCTGCCGCAGGTCGACCTGACGCCGAAAATGATATAAAAAATAATGCCGTCCATCGTTTCCGGTGGACGACATGCAGGTCTGGGTCAGCCAGGACTTACTGGGCCTTCTTCACACCCGGGCTCTGCAACTGCAGGTTCAGCTTGTCGATGGCGCTGGCCAGCGGGATGAAGAAGTTCATCCCGGCCAGGCCTTTGGCACCCAGGCCGGCTACCGTGATGCCGACCACCTGGCCGGACTTGTCCAGCAAGGGGCCGCCACTGCTGCCCGGCAGGATGGCCACGTCGCTTTGCAGGAATTCCTGATCCTTGAGCACGCGCACGCCGCTGAGGATGCCGCGCGTGAGCGTGGTGTTGAAGGTGTCGCCCAGGGGCGAGCCCAGCGCATAGACATCTTCGCCGATACCCGGCTCATCCACCCGCAGGGGCATCGGTCGCACGCCGGGGGCCTCGTCAAACTTTTCCACCAACAGCGGCGTCAACTTGGGGACGGGGATCGAATGACCATCCTTCCGCAATTCGCCGCGGAAGAGCGCAAACATCACCTGGGCCGGCGGCAGCAATTCGGCGGTCTTGACATTCCACTGGATATCGCCCTTACGTGAACAGAACAGGCGCAACTAAATCTAGACTAATGGAGAAAATTGGCTATTACCGCCCCCGCAAAGAGGGCTTGTACTCGACTCTTTGGAGGGGCACATAAAACGTGTAACTTAGGGCAGCTAACTTAGTTGATAAAGTCTAATATTTCTTTCTCAAGCTTTCCTTTTGAATAGCAGGTAACCATTTGCCCCCCACCTATATCTTGGGAAACCGATTTATTAGTGTTAAACGAAAGCGAAGTGCTTTCGCTGGTGGTTCCGCGATCAAAGACATTCCCATTCAAATGTTCGGCAACAATCTGTCGGCGAGCCTGAATGTTCAGTATGTAACGTGTGTTTACGGTGACCATCGTCCTCTTGTCATTCGTATCGGACGGAGCTAGATAAACGTTGACTCGTCCTTCGAGGTTTGTATTCCTCTTAACTACGATATAGTTGGAAAACGCTGGGTGCTCCTGCTTTTCAGTAGCTACGCGAAACTGTGAAGAAGCGGCGACATCGTAGTCATATTTTTCCACCGTCTCACCTCGGGTGTAGGTCCGGTGCGTTTTTCCGCAATCGATGTATTGAGAAGCGTTGGGAGTAGAGAACGAGAGATTAATAATCCTCGATTCCTTATCAATATTATTAATAACGTAGAAGCTTTTTGAAAGTTCTCTGACAAGCTTGTCCCATACCTGGGAATACGGCGCTGATACCTCTGCCTCGTTCTTTACAGCACTAACGGAGCTTGGAGTATAGCTGTACGAGCTCACCCCCTGAGTTGCGCATCCTGAGACTACAAGGATGATTGGTGCAGCATATTTGAGCTTCCCTAACATGTTTGTTCCCCGTGGTTGATTAAATTCTTTTTTGTCTGAGTGGCAGCTAACCCTTGAGAACAGCTCAATTGCCTGTGAACAGATTTGACGCCGTACTCATTGACAATATTTTAACTTTTCTACTAAGAACGTGCACTTCAGCTTCCTCATCTACGAGGCAGCGTTTTGCAGATTACCGTGGGAAAAGTCCCGGCCACCGTCGCCCTGTGTGCATCGCCGGCCAGTAACGGCCTGGGCACCTCCGTGACACTGCACACGGCGATCACCAGTAGCTTGCCAAGCGCCATCGTGGCCACCAGCGATTTACGTATATGGATCGGCGGATTTCTTCGTTGCCAGTCCCCGAGGTGGGGCTTACCGTGACAAATCCGTTTTCATCCATCCGCTTCCGACGCCATGACCTCGACCCCGCTTGCCATCGTTCCCGCCCCCTCACCCGCCCCGGCCGATACCGGCAGCCGCCGCGCCGCTGCCGTTGCGCACTTCATCGCCAGTGCCCGCCAGTTGCTGCCCGATCCGGCCCAGCCCACCGCCGGACAATTGCAGGCGGTGGCGCGCCAGCTTGAGGTGCTGGCGCAACAACGCGAACTCTTCCCCGAGAAAGACTTCACCGTCGATGCCGACCATCCCGCTGTCGTCTATCGCCTCAGCGAACAGGGCGACGGCAGCTATGCCCTCTACCTGTCGGCCGGCCTGCCGGGCAAGGCGGTGCTGCCGCATGACCACACCACCTGGGCCATCATCAGCGGCGTGCAGGGTATCGAGCGCAACATCTTCTATCGTCGCGACCAGACCAGCGACCCGGCACGAGACAGTCTCACGCCCGAGCGCACGGTCGATGTGGTGGTGGGTAATTCGGTGATCCTCAGCCCCACCGATGTGCACACCATCGAACTGCTGGGCGAGCAGACCGGCCTGCATCTGCATTTCTATGGACGTGGCCTGGACCGCATGCCCGAACGCGTGGTATTCGAGACCCGCAGCGGCGGCAGCTATCGCACCTTCAGCGCGCCGGCCGGTATCCGCCACGCCCGTATCTCTGCCACCGAACTGAAGGCGGCACTGGCCGACGGCGACGAGATCGCCCTGCTCGACGTGCGCGATGCCGGTGTGTTTGCGCGTCGTCACATCCTCTTCGCCGCCTCGGCGCCGTTATGGCGCCTGCCGCTGGAGATCGACCGCCTGGTGCCGCGCCGCCAGACCCGCGTGGTGCTCACCGATGGTGATGAAGCCGTGGCCCATGCCGCCGCCCACCAACTGGTGCGCCTGGGCTGGACCAATGTGTCGGTCCTGGCCGGAGGCACCGATGCCTGGGCTGCCGCCGGCCTGGAAATCTTCAGCGGCACCAACGTGCCCAGCAAGGCCTTTGGCGAAGTCATCGAACACGAGAAGCACACCCCGTGGATCACCTCCGAGGAACTGGAACGATCGGTCCAGGCCGGCGAAAACGTGGTGGTGGTCGACAGTCGTACACCCGAGGAATTCGCCGCCTTCAGCCTGCCCTTCGCCCATAGCGTGCCCGGTGCGGAACTGGTCTATCGCATCGGCGAGCTGGCCCCCGATCCCGCCACGCTGGTGGTGGTCAATTGCGCCGGCCGCACCCGCAGCATCGTCGGCGCCCAGACCCTCATCGATGCCGGCATTCCCAATCGTGTGGTCTCGCTGCGCAACGGCACCATGGACTGGTTGCTGACCGGGCGCGAACTGGCCCATGGCCGCCAGACCCCGCTGCCCGAACCCTCGCCCGAGAACCTGGCCACCGCGCGTGAGCGCGCCGCCGCCGTGGCCGAGCGGGCCGGTGTGCGTCGCATCGATGCCGCCACCCTGCAGCGCTGGCAGGACGCCGCCGAGACCGGCCAGGAACGTACCCTGTATCGCTTCGACGTGCGCACCCGCGAGGAATACCAGGCCGGCCACCTGGAAGGCTGGCGCTGGGCCCCCGGTGGCCAGCTGGTGCAAGCTACCGACGAGTACGCGGCCACCCGTGGCGCGCGCATCGTGCTGGCCGACTGGGATGGCGTGCGCGCCCTGACCACCGGCGCATGGCTGGCGCAACTGGGTTGGGATGTCTCGGTCTACACGCCACCAACGCATGGCCCGCAGTCCACTCGGGTGACCGGCGCAGAACCGGTACGCGTGCTGGCCCCCAATCCCCCCGCGCCGCAAGTGGCGGCCACACAGGCGGCCAAGT
Source organism: Herbaspirillum sp. NPDC087042 (assembly GCF_044745245.1). Taxonomy (NCBI): domain Bacteria; kingdom Pseudomonadati; phylum Pseudomonadota; class Betaproteobacteria; order Burkholderiales; family Oxalobacteraceae; genus Herbaspirillum; species Herbaspirillum sp. NPDC087042. The sequence goes on from NZ_JBIUZW010000006.1 coordinate 24,169, forward strand.
GGCTCAGTGCAGGACAAGCCGTGGTGATCGACATCGACCATCGCGCCGCCTATGAAAAGGGCCACATCGCCGCCGCCTCCTTCGTCGCCCCGGGCAGCCTGGTGCAGCACATTGCCGCCTTGCCGGCCGGCCAGGCGGTGCTGCTGGCCTCCGGCGACGGCGTACTGGCCCACAGCATCGCCTCGGGCCTGGATGCGGCACAGCGCAGCGGCCACGAAGTCGTCTCGGTACTGGGTGGCACGCAGGCATGGCGCCGTGCCGGCCTGCCCATCGGCCAAGGCAGCGAGGGCGTGCTCACCGGTGATGACGACCAGAGCTACAGCCCCTATCTGCACCACGACCTGGCCCTGCGCAATGCCGGCTTTGTCGACTATCTGGAGTGGGAGCTGGGACTGGTGGCGCAGCTGGCGCGCGAAGGCCATACCGGCATCCAGCTGATCGACTGAGGTACACGCCGGCCCTCGTCCATGGCGCAGGGCCGGCGCCACAAACCGCATTAGCAAACGCAAAAAGCTTCGTTGCGAGGGCGCAGGCGGCGGGCGCAAGATGGATGGCTCTTTTCACGGCAACCGCCCGGATACCCCTCATGCGCCTCCCCTCACTCTCCCGTACTGCTCCCCTGCTGGCTCTCCTGCTCACCACCCTGGCCTGTCACAGCGCCCAGGCCGATACTACGCTCGACAAGATCAAGCAGCGCGGCAAGCTGTCGGTGGGCGTCGATGGCGTCAGTCCGCCCTTCGGCGTGATGGACCCGGCCACCGGCAAGACCGGCGGCTACCAGTTCGAACTGGCTGCCGACCTGGCGCGCCGCCTGGGCGTGACGCTGGAAACCGTCTCCGTCACCGCCTCCACCCGCGTTCAATTCCTGCAGACCGGCAAGGTCGACCTGCTGGTGGCCAACATCCAGTGGACCCGCGAGCGCAATGACACCCTGGCCTTCGCCCCCACGCCCTATGACCTCATCGGCGGCGGCGCGCTGGTGGCCAAGTCCAGCGGCATCAAGCGCTGGGAAGACCTGCGCGGCAAGGTCGCCTGCGTCTCCCAGGGCAGCAACTACGCCAAGCCGCTGGCCGAGAGCTATGGCGCGGTGGTCAAGGGCTTGCGCGGCATCCCCGAATCCCTGCTGGCACTCAAGGGCGGCACCTGCGCGGCCTCGGTGCACGTCTATCCGGTGCTCTACAACACCCTGCACGGAGATGGCAGCGAGCAGTGGAAGGATTTCGCCCTGGGCACACAGGATCAACTGATCCCCTCCCCCACGGTGGTCTGGATGCGCAAGGGGGAAAGCGACACCCAGGCCTTCGTCGACCAGGCCATCCAGGATTGGCACCGTTCCGGCTTCCTGCTCAAGCAGGCGCGCAAATGGGGCGTGCCCGACCAGTGGATCGCCAGCCGGCATGATCTCGCCCTGAAGGGGAAGTTCGACCGCGCGCCGTTTGATTTCGAGGTCTACAAGAGCGCCCAGCAAGAGGCTGCTCCCAAGGTGGCCAGGCAGTAAGCCACGCACGCTGACCGTCCACCTGATGTCATCTGAAGAAAGGTCTTTTTCATGAGCAAGGATTCCCCCGCTTTCCCGCTGTCGCAACGCGTGCGCCGCGTGAAGCTCTCGCCCAATGCCGCTGCTGCGGCACGTGCTGCCGCACTGATTGCCGAAGGCCGCGACGTGATTTCCCTGACCACCGGCGAGCCCGATTTCGACACGCCGGAGTTCATCAAGCAGGCGGCCAACGCCGCGATGGCGCGCGGCGAGACCAAGTACACGCCCACGCCTGGCACGCTGGCCCTGCGCCGCGCCATCGGTGCCAAGTACCAGCGCGAGTACGCACTGGACTACGGCGTGGCCGATATCCTGGTCAGCGCCGGTGGCAAGCAGGTGATCTACAGCGCCTTCGCCGCGACCCTGGATGCGGGCGACGAAGTCATCGTCCCCACGCCCTACTGGCCATCCTTCCCGGACATGGTGCTGGTCAACGATGGCGTGCCGGTGTTCGTCCCCTGCGGGATCGAGACCGGCTACAAGCTCAGCGCCCAGGCGCTGGAGGCGGCCATCACCCCGCGCACGCGCTGGCTGGTGCTCAACACGCCGGGCAATCCGTCCGGCGCCGTCTACGAGCGCGACGAACTGGCCGCGCTGGCCGAGGTGCTGCGCCGCCATCCGCAAGTGCTGGTGCTGCTGGACGAACTGTACGAACACATCTGGTTCACACCCGAGGCGCCAGCGCACTGGCTGCACGTGGCGCCGGACCTGAAGTCGCGCAGTCTATTGGTAGGAGGCGCCTCGAAAACCTATGCCATGACAGGTTGGCGCATCGGCTGGGGCGCCGGCCCCAAGACGCTGATCCAGGCGATGGTGGTGATCCAGTCGCAGGTCTCGTCCGGGCCGAACGCGATTGCCCAGGCCGCCACACTGGCGGCCCTGGAGTCGCCCGACCAGAGTTTTGCCGTCATCGCCCGAGCAGCCTATGCACGCCGCGCCAGGCTTGTGGAAGACGCTATCGCAGGCATTCCCGGCCTGGCGCTGCGGCGCATCGATGGCTCCTTCTTTGCCTTCGTACATTGCGGTGGGTTGATCGGCCAGGTGCGCCCGGATGGCGCCGTGATCGCCAACGACCAGGATGCCGTGCAGTGGCTGCTGGAGTCGGAGGGACTGGCGGTGGTGGATGGAGGCGCGTTCGGCCTGTCACCCTATCTGCGGCTCTCCACGGCGGCTGCCGATGAGGTCCTGCAGGATGCGGTGGGACGGCTGGCGCGCGCAGTGGCAGCGCTACGCCAGCCGGAGAAGGCAGCCGCCTAGGTCGTCAGGCCGCCGCGGTCTGGGCGCTGCCCGGATTGCCCTGGTTGCCCTTGATGCGCAACACCAGCACCGCGCCGATCAGGCAGGCCACGCCCATCATGATCGACGAGGCCGTGTAGTTGCCCATCGAGGCACGCATGTAGCCCGCCACGGTGGTCGCCGTGGCCGCGCCCAGCTGGTGGCCGGCGACGATCCAGCCGAATACCACGGGTGCGGCCAGGCGACCGAAGACGTCATTGGCCAGGCGCACGGTGGGCGGTACGGTCGCGATCCAGTCCAGGCCATAGAAGAGCGCGAAGATGGTCAGGCCGTAGTACTGCAAGCCAAAGGCATAGGGCAGGAAGATCAGCGCCAGGCCGCGCAGGCCGTAGTACCAGAACAGCAAAATACGTGGGTTGTAGCGGTCAGAGAGCCAGCCCGAGAGCGTCGTGCCGACCAGATCCAGCATGCCCATGGCCGCCAGGATGGACGCGCTGCTCACTTCGTTGATGCCATAGTCATTGCACATGGCGATGAACTGGGTACCGATGTAGCCATTGGTGGAGAGGCCACAGACGAAGAAGCTCATGAACAGCAGCCAGAAGTCCGGCATGCGCACCGAGGTGCGCAAGGCGCCCAGGGCAATGGCCAGCGGGTTCCGGCGGGACAGGCCTTCGTCCTTGTTATCGCTGGTCTGGCCGACCATCTTCAGGCCGACCGCGCCCGGACCTTCCGGCAGCAGCAGCCACACCAGCGGAATGGCCAGCAAGGCCACCGCCGAGACCAGGAACGCCACCGAGCGCCAGCCATAGTTGCCGACCATGGACGCCATCAGCGGCAGGAACACCATCTGGCCGGTGGCCGCACTGGCGGTCAGCAAGCCCATGGCCAGACCGCGACGGGTCTCGAACCAGCGGCTGACGATGGTCGCGCCCAGCGTATTGGCGGCCACGCCGGTGCCGGCACCGACCAGCAGACCCCAGGACAGCAGCATATGCCAGGGCATGTGCATGAGCGTGGACAGCGCCGTGCCGCTGGCCAGCAGCACCAGCGCCACCAGCACCACGCGACGGATGCCGAAGCGCTGCATGGCGGCGGCCGAGAACGGGCCGATCAGGCCATAGAGGGCGATATTGACCGAGATCACCACCGAGATGGTGGAACGGTTCCAGCCGAACTCCTGCTCCAGCGGCAGGATCATCACCGATGGCGTGGCGCGGATGCCGGCCGAACACAACAGCACGAGGAAGATCACGCCCACCACGACCCAGGCATAGTGGAATCGTGGCGCGACGGCATTGGCGAGTGATTGGGTAAGCTTGTTCATTGCGATCCTGATGGAGGGGATGACGCTGGGTGGAGGTTGAAGGTTGAAGATCGAGATTGGAAAAACTGATGTAAAGATGGCCCGGCGTCAGAGATCCTGAAGCCGGCTATAGGCGTCCTGGATGACGTCCATGATCTCGCGCGAGAGCTTGGGACCGAGTTGCCGGTCGATCTCGTCCTGGGCGCGGCGCCAGTTGGGGCGCGCCTCCTCAAGCTTGATACGGCCGGCAGCGGTCAGTTGCAAGGCGAAGGAGCGCTTGTCCAGCAACTCTTCCTCGGGCAGGTCGACCGTCTCGATCCAGCCGGCTGTCGTCAGCGGCTTCAGCGCCCGGCTCAGGGTGCTGCGGTCCATGCCCATGTCGGCGGCCAAGGTGATGTTGGCGATCGGTCCTCGGCGGCCGATGCGGCTGATCAGCGAGTACTGGGTGATGGTCAGTTCATTGGGCTGCAGATGATGATCGTAAAGCAAGGTCATCTTGCGCGTGAGGCGTCGCAACGGGGTGCAGGTGCAGATTTCCTTGTTCATGGGGATATCCGGGTTGATTAACTATGCATATGCATCGATGTGTACGCATAATAGAGACGATCCAGGCGCCGCGTCAAGTCCTCTTCCGCATCGGCGTCGCAAATCAGCGTCGCAACTCCGCCATGATCTTCTCCGCCAGGAAATCACACGGCGGCCGCTTGGACTTGGTACTGCGCGCCAGCACCACTTCCAGCGGCGCGATATCGGGCAGGCCGTGCGCCTGGTCCAGCAGGGTGAAATGGCGCGGTACCGCGCAACGCGCCAGGGGCGCCACCGCCAGGCCGGCCTCCACCATGCTGAGCAGCCCCATCAGGCTGGGACTCTCGTAGGAGGTGCGATAGCCTATCCTGGCCTTCTCCAGGCTGTGGATGGCATTCTCGCGCGCCACGCTGCCCGGCAGGAACACCGCGATGGGCAAGGGCCGCTCGCGCCAGATATCCCCCGCGCTGGGCACGGTGGCCCAGACCATCGGTTCAAAACGCACGAACTCCCCCGAGATCCCCTTGACCCGCGTGGCACACACCAGATCCACGCTGCCCTCCTTGACCATCGGTGCCAGTGCGGAGCTGGGCAGGCCCACCACCTGGATTTCCACCTTGGGATAACTGGCCGAGAACTTCTTGAGAATGGGCGGCAGCAGCGACGAGGCATAGTCGTCCGGCATGCCCATGACCACGCGGCCCGTCACGTCCGGGCGCACCACGGCGGCCCAGGCTTCGTCGCGCAGGGTCAGCATGCGCCGCGCATAGGTCAGCAGGACCTCGCCGTCCTGGGTCGGGATGACGCTGCGCGGCTTGCGCAAGAACAGCGGCTTGCCCAGCGCCAGCTCCAGCGTGCGGATCTGCATGCTCACCGCCGATTGCGTGCGATGCACCAATTCGGCCGCGCGGCTGAAGTTGCCGGTGTCGGCCACGGCCACGAGCATGGCCATCACATCCAGGTCCAGGGCTTTCATATCGATCAGAAAAATTGATAGCAACGATCAATATTACGCGATTTTCTTGCAGCATCGCATCGGGCATAGTGCGTTCAAAGGAAATCACCCATGAATGCCCGTACCGACCTCGCCGTCTTTGCCGATCCCGATCTGCGCCTGATGCACACCCACGCCAGTGGCCAGTTGCCCTATGTCTCCAAGGGCAGCGGGGAGACCGTGGTCTTCGTGCACGGCTCGCTGTGCGACTACCGCTACTGGAATGCCCAGGCCGAGGTACTGTCGCGTGATTTCCACTGCGTCTCGCTGAGCCTGAGCCACTATTGGCCGGGCGCCGACTTCGGCACGCAGGGCACATTCTCCTGGGCCACCCATGCTGACGAAGTGGCACAACTGATCGCCGGCCTGGACCTGGGCCCGGTGCACCTGGTCGGTCACTCGCGTGGCGCTTGCGTGGCCTTCCACGCGGCACACCAGTATCCCCAGCTGATCCGCTCGCTGACCCTGGCTGATCCGGGCGGCCCGTTGCATGCCCACAACGCCGATGCCGGTGCGCTGTCCCCCGCCACGCTGGCCTTGCGCGCCAAGGTGGCCACGCTGATCGAAGCCGGTGATATCGACGCCGGCCTGGAAATGTTCGTCGATTCGGTCAGCATGCCCGGCGCCTGGAGCCGCAGCCCGGCCGGTTTCCGTGCCATGGCCACGGCCAACGCCAATACCCTGCCCCTGCAGTTCCGAGATCACCTGCCGGCCTACAACGAGATGGATGCCGCCGAACTGCAATGCAAGACCCTGCTGGTCGGTGGTGAAAAGAGCCCGCGCATGTACCGCGACAACATCGCCGCCCTGGCGCAATGGATTCCGGAAAACCAGCAACAGGTCATCCAGGGCGCCTCGCATGGCATGAACGTCTCGCACCCGGCAGCCTTCAACCGGACCCTGCAGGCTTTCCTCTCCGGCGTCTGATTGCCGGGCCAGGCCGATATCCCCGGTGGGATCGCCACAACGATATGCAAGTACAGGGCCGGCGCAAGCCGGCCTTTGCACATACGCAGAGGGCAACGGCCCAGCACACGATGACCGCCACTTCATGCCGATGCTGCATGAAGCCGCTGCAAAAAACCCGAGTTGCGAAAATTTAGGTAATATCCCCTCCCCGCTCCCGATCCGGCCGCCACAAGCCCCGGAACGGGCCGAAGCATGCGTGTAGAATCAACGTTCCCGCACGCGACTCCGGATCCGTAGCGGCCAGGACCGCTGCGTTGATTGATCCACCGCATTCGAAGCAGGAAACAGCTATTGCCGGAACATCGGGAAGGGACCAAGGTTGTACGCCCTCGCCTTCCCTGTCACCGGATCGCCGAACTACCGAATTTCGTCCCTGTCTCTATACCGTCTCTATACCGTCTCTATTCTTCATCAAGACCATGACCCAACAAATCAGTGCCGCAGAGCAACTTCTTCGTGACGCCGCCCGTGAATACCACCGCTCGCCGTCGCGCGGCAAGATCGAAGTGCGTCCCACCAAGCCCCTGTCGAACCAGCGCGACCTGTCGCTGGCCTACTCGCCGGGCGTGGCCTATCCCTGCCTGGATATCGAAGCCGATCCCCTGAAGGCCTTCGACTACACCTCGCGCGGCAACCTGGTGGCCGTGGTCTCCAACGGCACCGCCGTGCTGGGCCTGGGCAACATCGGTCCGCTGGCTTCCAAGCCGGTGATGGAAGGCAAGGGTTGCCTGTTCAAGAAGTTCGCCGGTGTCGACGTCTTCGACATCGAACTGGCCGAGACCGACCCGGACAAGCTGGTCGAGATCATCGCCTCGCTGGAACCGACCCTGGGCGGCATCAACCTGGAAGACATCAAGGCTCCCGAGTGCTTCTACATCGAGCAGAAGCTGTCGGCGCGCATGAACATCCCGGTCTTCCACGACGACCAGCACGGTACCGCCATCATCTCCTCGGCGGCCCTGCTGAACGGCCTGGAACTGGTGGGCAAGGACATCGGCGCGGTCAAGATCGCCGTCTCCGGCGCCGGCGCGGCAGCGATTGCCTGCGTGGAAGTGATGATCGGCCTGGGCGTGAAGCGCGAGAACGTCTACATGGTCGACAGCAAGGGCGTCATCTATGAAGGCCGCCCCGGTGGCCTGGACGCCTCCAAGCAACGCTACGCCATCAAGACCGAGGCACGCACCCTGGCCGACGTGGTCAATGGCGCCGACGTCTTCCTGGGTTGCTCGGCTCCGGGCGTGCTGACCGCCGACATGGTCAAGACCATGGCCGACAAGCCCATCATCCTGGCACTGGCCAATCCGGAACCGGAAATCCGCCCCGAGCTGGCCAAGTCGGTGCGTCCGGATTGCATCATCGCCACCGGCCGTTCGGACTATCCGAACCAGGTCAACAACGTGCTGTGCTTCCCCTACATCTTCCGTGGCGCGCTGGATTGCGGCGCCACCAAGATCACCGAAGCCATGAAGCTGGCCTGCGTGCGCGAGATCGCCGACCTGGCCAAGGCCGAGACCAGCGCCGAAGTCAGCGCCGCCTATCCCGGCAAGGAACTGGTGTTCGGTGCGGACTACCTGATCCCGACCCCGTTCGATTCGCGCCTGATCCTGAAGATCGCCCCGGCCGTGGCCAAGGCCGCTGCCGAGTCCGGCGTGGCAACCCGCCCCATCACCGACTTCGACGCCTATCGCGCCGAGCTGACCCGCTTCATCTACCAGACCGGCATGTTCATGCAGCCCGTCTTCAACACCGCCAAGCGCGCGCCGCAACGCGTGGTCTACGCCGACGGTGAAGACGAGCGCGTGCTGCGCGCCGTGCAGTTCGTGGCCGACGAAGGCCTGGCCGCGCCCATCCTGGTGGGCCGTCCCGCCGCCATCGAAGCCGGCATCAAGAAGGCTGGCCTGCGCATCAAGCCGGGCCAGAACGTGCAGATCATTGATCCCGCCACCGATGCCCGCGTGGCCGGCTACGCCGCCCACTACCAGGGTGGCAGCGAAGCCGACGTGCGCGCCAGCGGCAGCCTGCTGGCCGCGCTGATGGTCAAGGCCGGCGACGCCGATGCCATGCTGTGCGGTCTGGACGGCAACTACGACGGCCACCTGGCCCATGTGGAAAAGGTGATCGGCAAGAAGGACGGCGCCCAGGAATTCGCGGCCTTGAACGCCGTGCTGCTGCCCGAGCAAACCCTCTTCATCACCGACACCTACGTCAACGACACCCCGGACGCTGAGCAACTGGCCCGCATCGCCCTGGCGGCGGCCGAGGAAGTGGCGCGCTTCGGCGTGCCGCCCAAGGTGGCCTTCCTGTCGCACTCCAACCACGGCAGCTCCTCGCGTCCGTCGGCCCGCAAGATGGCGCAGGCCCACGAGCACTTCAAGAAGCTGGCGCCGCAGATCGAGTCCGCCGGTGAACTGCACGGCGACGCGGCCCTGTCCGAGAAGGTCCGCCACAGCGTCGGCCTGGCCGACAGCGGCCTGACCGGTTCGGCCAACGTGCTGGTCTGCCCCAACCTGGATGCCGCCAACATCCTCTTCAACGTCCTCAAGACCAGCAGCGGCCAGGGCACCACCATCGGCCCCATCCTGCTGGGTGCGGCTGCACCGGCGCATGTGCTGACCCCGTCGAGCACCGTGCGTCGTGTCATCAACATGACCGCGCTGGCAGCGGCCAAGGCACAGGACAGCAAGTCCAAGGCCTGAAGAACGGCAGCTCCATGAACAACGCCCCGCCATCCTACGATGGCGGGGCGTTTTTCTTTGTGATCCGGCGCAGCCTGCTTAGGATGTCTGCAGCACGCCGCGTTCGATCTGGTCACGCTCGATGGATTCGAACAGGGCCTTGAAATTACCCTCCCCGAAGCCCTCGTCGCCCTTGCGCTGGATGAACTCGAAGAACACCGGCCCCAGTTGCGGCTTGGAGAAGATCTGCAACAGCAGCCGCTGCCCGCCCTCGCCGGTGGCGCCATCGAGCAGGATGCCGCGCGTCTTGAGCTGCTCGGTCGGCTCGCCGTGCGCCGGCAGGCGTCGCTCCAGCATGGCGTAGTAGGTCGCCGGTGGCGCGGTCATGAAGGGCGTGCCGGCCTGTTGCAGGCGGTCCCAGGTATCGATCAGGTTGTCCGTCAGCAGGGCGATGTGCTGGATGCCCTCGCCATTGAACTGCATCAGGAATTCCTCGATCTGCCCCGAGCCCCTGGCAGACTCCTCGTTGAGCGGGATGCGGATGAGGCCATCGGGCGCCGACATGGCCCGCGAGGTCAGGCCGGTGTACTCGCCCTTGATATCGAAGTAGCGGATCTCGCGGAAATTGAACAGACGCTCGTAGAAACCGGCCCAGTAACTCATGCGGCCGCGATAGACATTGTGGGTCAGGTGGTCGATCAGCTTCAGGCCAGCACCGGGCGGATTGCGCTCCACGCCGTCGATGAATTCGAAGTCGATGTCATAGATGGACTTGCCCTCGCCGAAGCGGTCGATCAGGTACAGCGGCGCGCCGCCGATGCCCTTGATGGCGGGCAGGTGCAATTCCATCGGCCCGGTGGGGATCTCGACCGGTTGCGCGCCCAGCTCCAGCGCACGGGCATAGGCCCGGTGCGAATCCTTGACCCGGAAGGCCATGCCGCAGGCACAGGGGCCGTGCTCGGCGGCAAAATAGGCGGCGTGGCTGCGCGGCTCGTGGTTGATGATGAAGTTGATGCCGCCCTGGCGGTACAGGCTCACCTGCTTGGACCGGTGCACCGCCACCTTGGCAAAGCCCATGGCGGCAAATACCGATTCCAGCAGGCCCGGCACGGGCGAGGCGAACTCGACGAACTCGAAGCCCATCAGGCCCATGGGATTGTCAAACAGACCGCTCATGATGCTCTCCTATGATGCGTCAGTCGATGCGCACCAGCGCCTGTTGATAGAACGCGCCGCGCGCCACGTAGTCGGCTGCATTGGCATGCATGCCGGCGATGGCCTCGGGCGTGAGTTCGCGCAAGACCTTGGCAGGCGAGCCGATGATGAGCGAATTGTCGGGGAAGTGCTTGCCCTCGGTCACCAGCGCACCCGCACCGACCAGGCAATTCTTGCCGATCACGGCACCGTTGAGGATCACCGCCTGGATGCCGATCAGGCTGCCTTCGCCCACGGTGCAGCCATGCAGCATGGCCTGGTGCCCGATGGAGACATTCGCGCCCACCTGCAAAGGATAACCGGGATCGGTGTGCAGCACCGCGCCCTCCTGGATGTTGCTGCCGGCGCCGATGGCGATGCGTTCGTTGTCCGCCCGCAGCACCGCGCCGGGCCAGACGCTGACCTGCTGGCCCAGCACGGCCTGGCCGATGATGACCGCCTCGGCGGCCACGTAGGCGCTGGCGTCGATGTCCGGACGCTGTTGCGCCAGTGCATAAAGAGTCATGGAGTTCCTGTTGATAACGATAATGTGAGAAGCCTGATGCGTTCAGGAGGCCTGCTTGAGGCGATCCTGTGAGAACGCCGCGATCTGCGCATCGCTGTAGCCCAGCTCGCGCATGACCTCCTGGGTGTGTTCGCCGATGCCGGCGATGGGCCGGCGTGGTTGCAGGCGCTCACCATCCATGGAAATGGGCAGCAGCGGCATGTCGGTCTGGCTGCCGTCTTCCAGTGTCAGGCGGGCCATGCCACCACTGGCTTTCAGGTGGGGATCGTCGAACAGTTCCTCGGGTCGCGAAATGGGCGCGAAGGGAATGCCGCGCCGCTCCAGTTCCGGCGCCAGGGCCTTGCCATCGATGCTGGCCAGCGTGGCGCGCAGGGTCTGCAGCAGCCATTCGCGCAGCAGCACGCGCTGGTTGTTGGTCTGCAGGCGGGGATCGGCCAGCAGGTCGGGCCGTTCCAGCACCTCGCACAGCGTGCGCCACTGGGTGTCGCCGGTGGCCGCGATGAACATCTGCTCGCCGCCGGCCAGCTCGAACACGTCATACACCGCCCAGGCGCTGATGCGCGCCGGCATCGGTGCGGCGGCCTCGCCGGTGACCGCATACTGCTGCATGTGCTGGGCCGAGAGCAGCACGCAGTTCTCGAAGAGCGCGCTTTGCACTTCCTTGCCGCGGCCACTGTCACGGCGCTGGTACAAGGCGGCCAGCACGCCGATGGCGCCGAACATGCCACCCATGATGTCGTTGACCGAGCTGCCGGCCCGCAGCGGACGCCCCACCGGGCCGGTCATGTAGGCCAGGCCGGCCATCATCTGCACCACCTCGTCCAGCGCCAGGCGCTGGTCATAGGGGCCCTTGAGGAAACCCTTGTGGGAAACGTAGATGATCTTCGGATTGCGCGTGCGCACGCTCTCGTAATCGATGCCCAGTTGCTGCATGCGACCCGGCTTGAAGTTCTCGATGAAGACATCGGCGCCATCGACCAGCTTCTGCAGCGCGGCCACGCCTTCTTCGCTCTCCATGTCCAGCGTGACGCTACGCTTGTTGCGGTTGAAGGTACGGAAGAAGCCGGCGCCGGTGCCCAGCAGGCGGCGCGTGCCATCGCCGCGCGGCGGCTCGACCTTGATGACATCGGCCCCCAGGTCGCCCAGGATCATGCCGCAGGTCGGCCCCATGACCATGTGCGACATCTCGACCACGCGGATGCCCTTGAGCGGCAGGTCATCTTCGCTGCCTGCCGGTGTGGAATGTGCGCAATGTGCGGAATCTGCGGTCTTCATGCTGCTGCCCCTTGTAGAACCTTGCTGTCGTTGTCGTGATGGTGTGCTGATGCGTAGCCATGCGGCAGGCCGGCACGCGCCAGTGCGCCATACAGGGTCACGCCCGGCAGGGCCTGTTCCAGCAGCTTGCGGGCAGCCAGCAGACGCTCCACATCGATGCCGCTGTGGTAGCCCAGGCTGTCGAGCATGAAGACCAGGTCTTCGGTGGCGACATTGCCCGAGGCGCCCGGCGCATGCGGGCAACCGCCGATGCCGCCCAGGGTGGCGTCGAATTCGCGGATGCCGTGTTCCAGCGCCACCAGGGTGTTGGCCAGCCCGAGGCCGCGGGTGTCGTGGAAGTGGGCAATGGCCAGATACTCGCCGGCCACCGCGCGCACTGCTTGCAGCACTTCGCCGACCTGGCCCGGCGTGGCATGGCCGGTGGTGTCTCCCAGCGCCAGCAGGTCGCAACCGGCCTCGATGACGCTACGCGATACCTGCACGATATCGGCCAGCGGCACCCGTCCCTGCAAGGTACAGCCGAACACCGTCGACAAGCCGGCGATGAGGCGCGGCCGGCCCTGGCCTGCCGGCGACTGATCGATCAACTGGCGGATGCGGTGGAATTCTTCCACCATCTCCTGCGGCGACTTGCGCACATTGGCCTGGCTATGTGCCGCGCTCACCGAGACCGGTGCGACGAGGCGATGCACGCCGGCCTCCAGCGCACGTTCTGCGCCCTTGAGGTTGGGTACCAGGGCGGTGACCACCAGATCGGGATAAGTCAGCGCGTGGGCGATCACCTCGGCGGCATCGGCCATCTGCGGCAACAGCCGGGCTGGCACGAAGGAGGCCGCCTCCAGGTGGCGCACGCCAGCCGCATAGGCGGCATCGATCCAGCGGCGCTTGTCGTCGGTGGTCATCACTTGCGCGATGCTTTGCAAGCCGTCGCGCAGGCCGACTTCCTGGACGATGACCTTGGAATGGGAGGGTTGCATGCTCGGTTTCCTTGGCTATAGGGCTTAACGAGAGAGTTCTTCCAGGCGCATGCCATTGGTGCGGGGACCGAAGAAGCCGATCGAGATCATTACCGCCAGCATGGCGCAGGTGATGCCGGCAAAGACGCCCGTGACACCGAAGTCGCGCAGGAAGAAGGCGATCAGGAAGCCCGACAGCATCGCCCCGACCCGGCTGGAGGAGTAGACGACGCCCACCGCCAGGCAACGGATGCGGGTGGGGAAGAGTTCGGTCTGGTAGGCGTGGTAGTTCACCGAGATCATCGAGCCGCACAGGCTGATGAGGATGCCCAGCACCGTCAGCGGCATCGGGTCTTTCATCTGCGAGAAGGCAATGCCGAACACCACCACCGCGCCAGCCGCGCCGACGATGAGCCACTTGCGCTGGATCTTGTCGGCCACCGTCATCACCAGCATCGGGCCGATGGGGCTGGCGAAGGCGATGATGAAGGAGTACAGCAGGCTCTTGGTCACCGTGATGCCCTGGGCGATCAGCAGCGTCGGCACCCAGTTGGCGAAGCCGTAGTAGGCGATCGCCTGGAAGAAGTTGAACACCACCAGCATCAGGAAGCGCGAGCGATACGGCTGCTGCCACAGTTCACGGTAGGAGGCGCGCTCTTCGCGGACGTCCTCGACCACCGCCTGTGGTGCCGGCAGCGGCTTGCCGGAGTCGGCCTGGGCGCGTGCCTCAATGCGCTGCATGGCGGCCTCGGCCTCGGCGAAGCGGCCTTTCTGGGCCAGCCAGCGCGGGCTTTCCGGCACCGAGCGGCGAATGAACCAGACCAGCACCGCCCCCACCGCGCCGATGGCCACCACCCAGCGCCAGCCATCGATGCCATAGGGCGACAGGGGTACCAGCCACCACGACAGGATGGCCGCACTGGGCGCGGCCATGAACATGGCCGCCTGGTTCAGCGCCATGGCGCGACCACGCATGTGCTGGGGGACGATCTCGGTGATGTAGCTATCGATGGTGACGATCTCGATGCCTACGCCGATACCGGTGAGGAAGCGCCACAGCAGCAGCCCCTCCGAACTGGTCTGGCAAGCCATGATGGCCGAGCCCACCGAATACCACAGCAGCGAGACGGTGAAGATGGCGCGGCGGCCATACTTGTCCGGCAGGAATCCCAGGAAGAAGGTCCCCACGAACAAACCCGCGAAGGTCGCCGCGATGAAGGCGCCGATGCCTTGCGAGCCGAAGAAGTGGGCGGTGGTGGTGCTCAAGAGGCCGCTCTTGACCATGCCCGGGGCGATGTAGCCGGTGAAGACCAGGTCATAGATCTCGAAGAAGCCGCCCAGCGAAATCAGCAGCACCAGGATCCAAGCGCTACGGGTGACCGGCAGGCGGTCCATGCGCGCGGTGATATCGGCGGCCGAACCGGCGCCCCGGATCGTGGATGCAGCAGTGGGGAACGGCAAGGCCGTCGAAGGTGTACTCATCATGGTCTCCTTGCGCGCCGGTCATGGCCGGCAGGCTGTCTTGTTCGTGATGTCGTGTGGTGTTGCCCCCGGACGATCGCAGGGGACATGTGGCGGATTCTAGACTTCTCCGATTGGATGTATAGCGTTATATTGGAAGCTCAGACATTCCCGAACGGAAAGGCAGAAAAGAGGATGAGAGACCTGGACCTGACCACGCTGCGCCTGCTGGTGGCCGTGCTGGATCAGCAGAACATGGCGCGCGTGGCCGAGCAGTCGCATATCGCCGCCTCGGCCATCAGCAAGCGCATCGCACAGCTGGAATCGAACCTGGGCGTGCGCCTGCTGGTGCGCACCCGCCGTGGCGTGCAGGCCACACCGGCCGGCCTGGCACTGGCCGAGCATGCCCGCACCATCCTGTTCGCGGCCGAGCGCATCGAGACCGACGTCACCGCCTTCGCCGGCGGCATCAAGGGCAATGTGCGCATCCTGGCCACGCCCTCGGCCATGGCCGAATCCCTGCTGGAAGATATTTCCTCCTTCATGCGCGAGCCGCAGAACAGCCAGATCAAGGTCGATATCGAGGAATGCCTGACCAATGAGCTGCTGCGCAACATGCGCGAGGGCAGCACCGCCATCGGCGTGTGCTGGAACCATTCCGACCTGGGTGAGCTGCAGCAGCTACCCTACCGCAAGGACAGGCTGGCGCTGGCGGTGCATCGCGACCATCCGCTGGCTTCCCATGAGTCGATCCGCTACGAAGACACGCTGGACTACGAACACGTCGGCATGCGCCCCGACAGCGCCGTGGTGATCATGATGCAGCGCGCCGCCGCCCGTATCGGCCGGCCGGTGCGCTACCGGGTGCTGGTGTCGAACTTCGATGCGGCCTTCCGGGTGGTCTCGGCCAACCTGGCCGTGGGCATCATCCCCATCGAGATCAGCACCCTCTATGCCTCCGCCTCGCAGGTGAAGATGATCCCCCTGGAAGACGACTGGGCACAGCGCGAATTCTCGATCTGCTTCCGCAATCTGGAGGCCTTGGCCGTACCGGCGCAACGCCTGGTAGAACACCTGGCGCGCAACGGTCTGCAGGCGCGCCAGCCCGCCAGCACTGCTGCACTCAATACTTGAGGTAGTGCGGGAAGCGCTCGCCAATGGTCTCCAGCTGCGCCAGCGTGCCGGAGAGGTGCTCACGCAGGGCCGCCTGTGCCGCCAGCGGATCGGCGGCGGCAATCGCCTCCACGATGGCGGTATGGTCGCGCAGAACGCGCTGGGTCTTGCCGGGGATGGGAACGTGCAGGTTGCGCAAGCGGTCCAGGTTGCCGCTCTGCCGGCGCACCATGGCCCATAGCTCGGGCACCTGTGCGGCCTCGTACAGCTGGCGATGGAAACCCTGGTCGGCCAGCACGAAATCGGCATAGTTCTCGCGCTCGGCCAGCACGCGCTGCACCTCGATGCTGTCGCGCAGGCGCGTCACCAGCGCCGCGTCGGGCTGTTGCGCCAGCGTGTGGACGATCTCCAGCTCGATGGACCGGCGCAGGAAATGCGCCTGCCGCGCCAGCGTCACATTGACCGCGCTGACCACCGTGGCGTGCTGGGGAAAGATATCCACCAGCCCTTCCTCGCCCAGCTTGATCAGGGCATCGCGGATCGGCGTCTGGCTCAGGCCATATTGCGCGGCCAGCTCGGCACGCTGCAACACCGTCCCCGGCGCCAGCCGCATGGCGATGATCAGTTCGCGCAGGTGCTCGAAGACCTGCGGCGCCGACTGGCGCGAACGGTCCAGCGGCGGTGGCGTGATGACAATCGGGTCGGCGGTCGTGGTGCTCATGCGGAAATCCTGAATAACAAAGAAGGCTGCAATCCGGTGAGTTCGCCGATGTTGCCTTCAAGACCCTGCATGATAAACCGCGTCGGCGTCATTGACGCACTAATATATTAGTGTTTTAATGCATTCACCGACGCATGCAGGACGCTTCCGTCACGACCATGGCCAGCAGAAGCCATGCGGCATGCCCCATGACAACCGAGGAGACCCGTGTGGAATCACTGAAGCAACCGGCAGCCCCCCTGGCCGCAGGCAGTGCTGCCGCTGCAACCGCAGCAACCGCCGTACTGGCGCAGGCCGTGGCCAAGATCAAGCAGCGCGTGCTGCCGCTGTTCGTGATCATGTTCATCGTCAACTACATCGACCGGGTCAACATCGGCTTCGTGCGCAGCCACCTGGCCACCGACGTGGGCATCAGCACCGCTGCCTATGGCCTGGGTGCGGGACTGTTCTTCATCGGCTACGCCATCTTCGAGGTCCCCTCCAACATCCTGCTGCAGCGCTTCGGCGCCAAGGCCTGGCTCACCCGCATCATGGCTACCTGGGGCCTGGCAGCTACCGCCATGGCCTTCGTCCATAACGAATCGACCTTCTACCTGCTGCGCTTCCTGCTGGGTGCGGCCGAGGCCGGCTTCTTCCCCGGCGTGATCTACTACTTCACCCAGTGGCTGCCGGCCAGCGAGCGCGGGCGTGCCATGGCGATCTTCCTGTCCGGCTCGGCGCTGGCCTCCATCCTCTCCGGCCCGATCTCGGGCGGTCTCTTGCAGCTGGATGGCGGCGGCCTGCATGGCTGGCAATGGATGTTCATCATCGAGGGCATGGCCTCGGTGCTGCTGTGCGGCTTCGTCTGGTTCTGGCTGGACTCGATGCCGGCCGATGCCAAATGGCTGAGCGTGCAGGAACGCGATGCCGTCACCGGCGCCATCGTGGCCGAGCAGGCCGAGCGCATGAAGAACAAGCCGGCCCACGTCTCGGTGCTGCAACTGCTGCGCGACCCGCAGATCCTGATCTTCTGTTTCATCTACTTCTCGATCTCACTGACCATCTACGGCGCCACCTTCTGGCTGCCCAGCATCATCCGCAAGATGGGCAGCTTCAGCGACTTCCAGGTGGGCCTGTTCAACTCCATTCCCTGGCTGATCTCGATCGTGGCAATGTACGCCTTCGCCGCCCTGGCCGGTCGCTTCAAGCACCAGCAGGCGTGGACGGCCACGGCCCTGGTGATTGCGGCGGTGGGCATGTTCGTCTCCACCTTCGGCAATGCCAGCTTCGCCTTCGTCTCGATCTGCTTTGCCGCGGTCGGCTTCAAGGCGGCCTCCTCGCTGTTCTGGCCGCTGCCGCAGGGCTATCTGGATGCCCGCATCGCCGCCGGCGTGATCGCGCTGATCAATTCCATCGGCAACCTCGGCGGCTTCGTGGCCCCGACCGCCTTCGGCTTCCTGGAACAGCGCACCGGCTCCATCGAGGGCGGCCTGCTGGGCCTGGCGATCACCTCGCTGGTGGCCGCCGGCGTGGTCTTCCTGGCCCGTTCCGGCAGCAAGGCCTGATCCCCGCCCTTACCCCAGTCACCGATAAACCCGCTTTCATCCTCGCCCTGCCTGTAGAGAGTCCACCATGAAAATCGTCCGCGTCACCGTTACCCCCATCGCCTTCAAGGATGGTCCCCTGCTCAACGCCAGCGGCATCCACGAACCCTATGCCCTGCGCTCCATCATCGAGATCGAGACCGACAACGGCCACATCGGCCTGGGCGAGAGCTATGGCGATGCCCCGGCGCTGAAGATCCTGGATCTGGTCAAGGGCCAGCTGATCGGCCTGGACCCGTTCAACCTCAACGGCCTGCGCGCCATCGTGCGCCGCGTGGTGGCCTCCATGGCCCCGGCCAGCAATAGTGGCGCCGAACTGGCGCCGGGCTCGCATGCCAGCAAGGCGGTCTCCAACGCCTATTCCGCCTTTGAAGTGGCTTGCCTGGATGCGCAGGCGCGCTACCTCAACGTGCCGCTGGTGGAACTGCTGGGCGGTGCGATCCGCAAGCAGATCCCCTTCAGCGCCTATCTCTTCTTCAAGTACGCCCAGCACATCGACAGCCCCTATGCGCCCGACGCCTGGGGCGAGGCCCTGAGCGAAGAGCAGATCGTGGCGCAGGCGCGCAAGATGATCGAGGAGAACGGTTTCGAGAGCATCAAGCTCAAGGCCGGTGCGCTGGCGCCGGAGCATGAGGTAGCCTGCATCAAGGCACTCAAGAAGGCCTTCCCCAATGCGCCGCTGCGCATCGACCCCAACGGCAACTGGTCGCTGGAAACCGCCATCCGTATGGCCGAACTGCTGGGCGACGACTTGCAATACTACGAAGACCCGACCCCGGGCCTGGAAGGCATGTCCGAGCTGCACCGCCGCACCGGCCTGCCGCTGGCCACCAACATGGTGGTCACCGACTTTGACGAACTGCGCCGCAGCGTGGCGCTGAACAGTGTGCAGATCGTGCTGGCCGACCACCACTACTGGGGTGGCCTGCGCGACACCCAGCACCTGGCCAAGATGTGCGACGTGTTCGGCCTGGGTGTGTCGATGCACTCCAACTCGCACCTGGGCATCAGCCTGATGGCCATGTCGCATGTGGCCGCAGCGGTGGAAAACCTGTCCTATGCCTGCGACACCCACTACCCCTGGCAGGAAGCCGACGAGGAAGTCATCAAGGGCGGCAAGCTGCCCATCCGCAATGGCTGCGTGCAGATCACCGATGCCCCGGGCCTGGGCGTGGAGCTGGATCACGACCAGTTGCGCAAGCTGCACGAGCTCTATCTGGAATGCGGCATCCGCCAGCGCGACGACGTGGGCCAGATGCGCAAATACAAGCCGGACTGGAAGACGGTCAAGCCGCGTTTCTGATCTAGCAGGCCGGCCTTCGCTCAGCGATGGCCGGCAAAGAACTCGCTCACCAGCGCGCGAAATGCCGGCAGGGCCGGATTGTCGTTATCCATGCGCCAGCACAGGTATAGCTCGGCATGGGCGGCCGGTTCCTGCAGGGGGCGGAACTGCACGCGGCCCATGTGCAGCTCGCGCGCCGATTCCGGCACGATGGCCGCGCCGATTCCGGCCCGCACCAGACCCAGCAGGGTATGGGTCTGGCCGACATGCTGCACGTAGCGTGGCGTCACACCGTGGCTGGCAAACATCCCGGCGATGCAGTCGTAGAAGTAACGCCCTTCGGACTGGGTGTACATGACGAAGGGCAACTGATCCAGGTCGCGCATGGCGATCTGCTTGCGGCGCGCCAGTGCATGTCCCATGGGCAGCGCCACCAGCAGCTTTTCACGATGTACCAGCTCATGGCAGAGCGCATGGCGGCTCACCACCTGGCGCATGAAACCGACATCGATCATGCCCGTCACCAGCGCCTCCATCTGCGCCACCGATACCATCTCGCGCAACACCAGCTCCACCTCCGGCAGGCGCGCGTGCGCCTGGACCAGCAATTCGGGAATCATGCTGTAAGCACTCACCGCCGTGAACCCCAGCGTGATACGCCCGGCTTCGCCGCCGGCCACGCGCTGCGCCGAGAGTGCGGCCTGCTGGGAAAAGGCCAGGATCTGGCGCGCATCCCGCAGGAAGCTGCTGCCGGCCGCCGTCAGGTGCACCTGGCGACTGCTGCGTTCAAGCAGCTCCACGCCCAGCGCATGCTCCAGCATCTGGATCTGGCGGCTCAGGGGTGGCTGCGTCATGAACAGGCGCTGCGCCGCCCGCCCGAAATGCAATTCCTCGGCCACGGCCACGAAACAGCGAAGTTGATGTAGTTCCATGTATGAAGTCCGTGAGGCGTGTCGTTATCAATCAGCCAGCAATTCAATTCTTGTATTGATCCATCCGATATCTATGTTAGACGAACATTGATCGTCTTCCTATACTGGGCCCACCAGATCAACCCGGCAGGCCCCTCCACCGGCCTGCCCCATGGAGCCCTCCAGTGAACCAGCCCATCGACATCCTCCTGACCCAAGCCATCCCCGCCGCCATCGATGCCCGCCTCTGCGCCGGCTACACCGTGCACCGTCTCTACCAGGCCGAACAGGCGGGACAGGCCGAGGCCCTGCTGGCCCAGGTCGGCCATCGCGTGCGCGGCGTGGTCACCGGTGGCGTCAAGGGCTTGTCCAATGCCCTGATGGATCGCCTGGACGCACTGGAGATCATCGCCATCAGCGGCATCGGCACCGATGCGGTCGACCTGCAGCAAGCCTCCCGTCGCAAGATCCACGTGACCACCACCCCCGGCGTGCTCACCGAGGACGTAGCCGACATGGCGCTGGGCCTGATCATCATGGCGCTGCGCGATCTCGGCGTGGGCGAGCGCATCGTGCGTGCCGGCCAATGGGGCAAGACCGCCCAGGCACTGTCGCACAAGGTCAGCGGCAAGCGCCTGGGCATCATCGGCCTGGGCCGGGTCGGACACGCCATTGCCAGGCGCGCCGCCGCCTTCTCGATGTCGATTGCCTACAGCGATCCGCAGCGCCAGGATGACAGCGGTTACCGCTTCGTGGCCGACGTCGCCGAACTTGCCGGCAGCGTCGACATCCTGGTCCTGGCGGCCTCCGCCGACCACGGCCAGGTGATCGTCACCCGCGAGGTCTTGGCCGCGCTGGGACCGCAGGGCTACTTCATCAACGTGGCGCGTGGCAAGCTGGTCGACGAAGCTGCCCTGGTCGATGCGCTCACGCACAAGAGCATCGCCGGTGCCGGCCTGGACGTGTTTGCCGACGAGCCGCAGGTACCCGCTGCCCTGCTGGCCCTGGACAACGTGGTGCTGCAACCGCACCGCGCCAGCGCCACCGAGGAAACCCGGCTGGCCATGGGCGAGATCGTGCTGGAGAACCTGGCCGCCTGCTTCGCCGGCCAGCGCCCGCCGACCAGCGTGACAGCCTGAGCGCCTGAGCGCCTGAGCGTGGCCAGGCAGCACCCTACCTAAAACACCATCCGCAACAGGAGGAGACACCATGCATCAATCCGGCACCCCATCCCCGGCCATCGGCGAGCGCCGTGACGGCAGCGCCGTTGCCAAGGGCGCCGCCGTCGGGCGCTTCCGCTACCGCATCCTGGCCCTGATCTTCATCGTCACCGTGGTCAACTATGCCGACCGCGCCACCATGTCCATTGCCGGCACCGGCGTGGTCAAGGAACTGGGACTGGATCCGGTGATGCTGGGCATGATCTTCTCTGCCTTCGCCTGGGCCTATGCCATCGGCCAGATCCCCGGCGGCTGGCTGCTCGACCGTTTCGGCGCGCGCCGGGTCTATGGCGTCAGCCTGCTGCTGTGGTCGGTCTTCACCATGCTGCAGGGGACGGTAGGCTGGCTGGGCTTGTCGGGTGTGGCGGCGGCCGGTGCGTTGTTTTTCATGCGCTTCATGCTGGGGCTGGTGGAGTCGCCCGCCTTTCCGGCCAATTCGCGCATCGTGGCCTGCTGGTTCCCCACCCGCGAGCGTGGCACCGCCTCGGCCCTGTTCAACTCGGCGCAATACATGGCAGTGGTGCTGTTCACCCCGATGATGGCCTGGCTCACGCACCGCATGGGCTGGGAACATGTATTCCTCTGGATGGGCGCGGTCGGTCTGGTGCTGGGGGTGGTGTGGTTTTCCTTCTACCGCGAGCCGCATGGGCAGAAACAACTGGGTGCGGCCGAACTGGAACACATGCGCGCCGGTGGCGCACTGGTCGACCTGGAACGCAATCGCGTCAACCGCAAACAGCGCACCAGCCTGGCCGAGGTCGCGGTGCTGTTCCGCAACCGCAACCTGTGGGCCATCTACATCGGCCAGTACTGCATCACGGCGCTGACTTACTTCTTCATCACCTGGTTCCCGATCTATCTGATCAAGGGACGCGGCATGAGCATCATGGAAGCCGGCTGGGTCGCGGCGCTGCCGGCCATCTGCGGCTTCAGCGGCGGCATCCTCGGCGGCGTCATCTCGGACTGGCTGATCCAGCGCGGCAAGCATCCCTCGCTGGCGCGCAAGACGCCCTTCGTACTGGGCATGGCCTTGTCGACCATGCTGGTCGGCGCCAACTTCTCGGACTCCAATGTGGTGGTGATCGCCCTGATGGCACTGGCCTTCTTCGGCAAGGGCCTGGCCGCGATCGGCTGGGCCGTGCTGGCCGATACCGCGCCGGAAAACATGGTCGGCCTCAGCGGTGGCGTCTTCAATGGCATCGGCAATATCGCCGGCATCGTCACCCCCATCGTGATCGGCTATGTGCTGGCCAGTACCGGCTCCTTCACCAATGCGCTGTGGTTCGTGGCCGCGCATGGCGTGCTGGGCATCCTGGCCTATCTCGGACTGGCCGGGCGGTTCGAACGGGTGCGGGTGGGCTGACAACAGCCCGGCCCCGGCACGCAAACGTGCCGGGGCCGGATTGCCGTCAGAACTCCTCGTCCTGGTAAGCCACCAGATGGCGATAGTCTTCCCGCACGGTGGGGAACAGATCCAGGTTCAGCACCAGCTCATCACCCACCGGTTCGGCATAGTGCATGGTGTGGGCCGGGACGCGGATCATCGAACCTGGTCCCATCTCGAAGACTTCATCACCGACGTGGTAACGCATGCGCCCCTGCACGCAGATCGCGACCTGTTCGTAGTCATGCTGGTGCGGACGCACCTGCATGTCGGGCGAGACGAAATTCATCACCAGCATGGCATCGCTGCTGCGAAATGCCACCCGCTCCACGCCCTGCCGCACCGATTCACGGGGCAGCGTGTTCCAGTTATGGACCTTGACCTTGCCGGTCTTCGCGCCATGCTCACTATCGCTCATCTTGTCTCCTTGTATTGATCAGGCTTCCACTACACCATTGATACGGCGGCGCAATCCCTGTGGATTGGCCTCCTGGATGGCCGCCGGGCGCAGGCCATCCGGCAGGTCCTGATAGGCGACCGGGCGCAGGAAGCGCTCGATGGCCGTCGCGCCCACGGACGTGAACATGGCATTGGAGGTCGACGGGAACGGTCCGCCATGCACCATCGCATGGCATACCTCGACGCCGGTGGGGAAGCCATTGGCCAGGATGCGTCCGACCTTCTTCTCCAGCGTCGGCAACAGGCGGCCGGCGGCGCGATGGTCATCCTCATCGATCTGCAGGGTGGCCGTCAGCTGCCCTTCCAGTTGCTGCGTGAGCGCTACCATCTCCTCCACATTGGCCACCCGCACCACCAGCGAAGCGGGGCCGAAGACTTCCTCGCGCAGATGCGGCTGGGCCAGGAAATGGCGCGCGTCGGTCAGGTACAAGCCGGCCTGCGCGGCGTTGTGAGCATGCTCACCCAGGGCGGGCTGGCCCTGTGCCACACGGGCGACACCCGCCAGGCCGTCCAGGCGCGACACGCCCTGGCAATAGGCATCATGGATGCCGGGGGTGAGCATGGTCTGCGCGGCCGCCTCGCCAAGGGCTTGCGAGGCGGCCGCGAGGAAGCGTTCCAGGTCGGGGCCGTCCTGCGCAAATGCCAGTCCGGGATTGGTGCAGAACTGACCGGCCCCCATCGTCAGCGACGCCGCAAAGCCGCGTCCAATGGCCTCGGCGCGAGCCGCCAGCGCCGCCGGGAACAGATATACCGGATTGATGCTGGCCATCTCCGCATAGACCGGAATCGGCTCGGGACGTGCGTTGGCAATCTTCACCAGTGCCAGGCCACCCTGGCGCGAGCCGGTGAAACCCACAGCCTTGATCTCCGGATGCGCCACCAGGGCCTCGCCCAGTTGGCGCCCCGCGCCCACCAGCAATGAAAACACGCCGTCCGGAAGTTCCAGCTTGCGTGCCGCCTGCTGGATGGCGCGACCAACCAGTTCGGAGGTGCCCAGATGCGCGCCATGCGCCTTGACGATGACCGGGCAACCCGCCGCCAGTGCAGCGGCGGTATCACCGCCGGCCACCGAGAACGCCAGCGGGAAATTGCTGGCGCCGAAGACGGCCACCGGGCCCAGGCCGATCTTGCGCAGGCGGATGTCGGCGCGCGGCAGGGGCTGGCGCTCGGGCTGGGCCTGGTCGACCACCACGCCCTGGAAGGCGCCTTCGCGCACCACCGCGGCAAACAGGCGCAACTGCCCGACGGTACGGCCGCGCTCGCCTTGCAGGCGTGCCAGCGGCAGGCCCGATTCCTGGTGTGCCCGGTCGATCACGGCATCACCCAGCGCCAGAATCTGCTCGGCGATCTCTTCGAGGAAGCGGGCACGCGTTTCCAGCGGCAGCGCGCGATACGGGTCGAAGGCTTGTGCCGCCAATGTGGCGGCGCGCTCGACCTCGTCCTTGCCACCCAGTCCGAAGGCCGGGATGGGAATGGCCTGGTTGGTGGCCGGATTGATGGAGTGTTGCTGTCCCTCGGTGCCGCGCACCGTAGACAGACCGATCAGCATATCGCCAGTGATGGCCATGGTGTTCTCTTTGCAGGAATAAAAAAACCGGCGCATGCTGCCTCGACGGCGGCACGACGCCGGCACAGCGGAGATTACTTCACGGCCGGACGGCCAGCCTCGACCCAGGCACGGAACTGGCCACGGGTTTCCTCGCTGGGCGGATACAGGCCCCACAACGGCTCACCGGCTTGCACACGCAGGGCCAGGTAGGCTTCGATGTCGTCTCGTTTCTCGCACAGGTCGGCCATTTCTTCTGCCATGTGGGCCGGGATGACAGTGATGTTGTCGCCATCGCCATGGATCACGTCGCCCGGATAGATGGCCACGCCTGCGCAACCGATGGGGACATTCAGATCAGCCACATGGTGATAGGACAGGCGCGTGGTGGCCGTGATGCCGGTGCTCCAGATCGGGAAATCCATCTGCGAGAGTTCGGTGCCGTCGCGGAAGCTGCCATCGGTAATGACGGCGCGCGCACCGCGCTTCATCATGCGGGTGATCAGCATGTTGCCCATCGACGCGGCACGGCCGTCGCGATTGCTGTCGATGACCAGCACATGACCAGGTTCGATCTGCTCCACGCCTACCCATTGCAGGTTGTTGGCATCAGGCTTGACGGTCAGGTTGGCGTAGTTGTCGACATCCTCGCGTGCCGGGATGAAACGCATGGTGTAGGCACGGCCGGCGAAGGGCTTGATGTTCTTGTTCACCGGCGTCAAGCCGTGCAGTACCGGCTGGCGGATGCCCTTGATGTAGAGCTGGGTAGTCAGCGAACCGCTGGTGACCTTGGCCAGGCGCTCCAGCACCGAATCGGACACATGGGGAGCGGGAGCCAGTTGGGGGATGCTGTCCAGCGGCGGCGGAGTGATGGCGTTCATAGTGGGACTTTCCATTGAATGAGCAGGCAAATGGTCTGGGCGAGGCAGGCAACTGTGGCGCCCTGCCAGGACCGGATGGGTAAAATCTTAGTGAATCAGGGTCGCCAGCCACAACAGGCGGTGCTGGCGACTTGGACCGGCTGTTCCAGTAACTGGGATTGCAGGTTTCGTCACGGATGATCGGTACGGCCCTGCGGCATGAGATCCGGCCGTGTCGCTGCCGTGGCCGCATCGGCGGGCAGACCCGGATCGAAGCGCTCGATGCGACCCACCACGAACAGGTAACTCAGGACCGCGACCAGGCCATGGCATCCGACAAACACCAGTGCCCAGTAGAACGAGCCGGTGCGTCCCAGGATCAGGCCGATGATCAGGGGCGTGGTGATGCCGGCGGTGTTGCCGATGGCATTGAAGACACCGCCGGTCAGTCCGATCATGCTCCTGGGCGCGGTATCGGCCACCACCGCCCAGCCCAGCGAGCCACAGCCCTTGCCCATGAAGGCCAGCGACATCAGGGCGATCACCATCCAGTCGGCCGTGACGAAGTTGCAGCCGATCATGGCTGAGGTAAGCAGCATGCCGCAGATGATGGGAATCTTGCGGGCGATGGTCAGCGAGCCGGTGCGGCGGTACAAATGGTCGCTCACATAGCCGGAGGCCACGCCGCCGAAGAATCCGCACAGGGCCGGGATCGACGCGACCACCCCGGCGGTGAGGATGCTCATGCCCCGATCCTTGACCAGATAGGTCGGGAACCACGAAACGAAGAACCAGGTGATGGCCGAGATGCAGTATTGCGACAGGAAGATGCCTGCCAGCATGCGGCTGCGCAGGAGCCCGAGCACGCTGGCCAGCGTCGGCGGTGGTGGCGCCGGCGGTATGCCGCGTCCGGCATGGGAAGCGCCCAGCTCCACCAGGCCGCCGCCCTGGCGGATGTAGTCCAGTTCCTCGGCATTGATACGCTTGTGCGTCGACGGCGGCGCATAGGAAAACCACCACAGCACGGCCAGCAGCAGGCCCAGCGCGCCCATGACGGAAAACACGTGCTCCCAGCCAAAGCGATGGTCCAGCCAGCCCATTAGCGGCGTGAACAGGGCCAGCGAGACGTACTGGGCGCTATTGAAGATGGCCCCCGCCAGGCCACGCTCGGTGGCCGGAAACCACGCAGCGATCACTCGCGCCGACGCCGGCCCGACCGGCGCCTCGAAGGTCCCCAGCAGGAAGCGCAGCACCAGCAGCGCCGCGAATACCTGCACGAACCACGCTGCCGCTCCCATGAACATGGTGCACAGCGACCAGGCAAGCAGCCCGGCCATGACGGTGAGCCTGACACCGAAACGGTCCACCAGCCAGCCGGCCGGAATATGGGCCATCACATAGGCCCAGGCAAAGGCCGAGAACAGCCAGCCCATCTGTACCGGGTCCAGTCCCAGTTCCCGGGACATGCCCGATCCTGCGATGGAAAGCGTGGCCCGGTCACCGGTACTGAAGGCCAGCACGATGGTGATCAAAGCCAGGATGAAATAGCGCTGCCGCGTACGTGGCATCGTGGGTCTCCTTGATTGTTATGGTCCTGGGATGCGCGGCCCTGCCTGCCGGCGGGCCGCGCCAACGCGGTTCAACGCCTCAGGGCGCCTTGCCGAACTCGGCGGCGTCAGCGCGCCAGCGCAACGCCTGCTCGGACAGGGAGAAGCCCAGGCCAGGGCGATCCGACACGTACATGCGGCCGTTCTTGAGCTGCATCTGCTCGTTGAACATCGGGCCCAGCCATTCGAAGTGCTCCAGCCACGGCTCGATCGGATAGGCGGCCGCCAGGTGCAGGTGGATTTCCATGGCGAAGTGAGGCGCCAGCTTGCGTCCCTTGAGCGCGCCCAGCGCCATGATCTCCAGGAAGGGCGTGATCCCCCCCACGCGCGGCGCATCGGGCTGGATGAAGTCACTGCCTTCGGCCAGGATCAGCTGTGCATGCTCACCTGCGCTGGTGAGCATCTCGCCGGTGGCGATGGCGGTGTCGAAACGATTGGCCAGTTGCGCATGGCCCTCGAAGTCGTAGGCGTCCAGCGGTTCCTCGATCCAGGTCAGGTCGAACTGTTCGAGGGCGCGGCAGGCACGCGTGGCCTGCTGCCGGTCCCATTGCTGGTTGGCATCGACCATCAGGGGGAAGCCCTCGCCCAGGAGCTTGCGGACCTCGCCCACGCGGCCGATATCGATGGCCAGGTCCGGCTGGCCGACCTTGAGCTTGATGCCGCCGATACCACTCTCGCGCGAGATCGCCACGTTCTTGAGCACCTGCTCCAGCGGTGTATGCAGATAGCCACCCGAGGTGTTGTAGCACTGCACCGAATCACGATGCGCCCCCAGCAGCTTGGCCAGCGGCAAGCCGGCACGCTTGGCCTTGAGATCCCACAGGGCAATGTCGAATGGCGCGATGGCCTGCGTGGTCAGGCCGCTGCGTCCCATAGAGGCGCCGGCCCACAACAGCTTGGTAAAGATCCTAGAGATGTCGCTGGGATCCTCACCCAGCAGGTTGGGAGCGATCTCCTTGGCATGGGCATACATGCCCGGACCACCGGCACGCTTGGAGTAGCCGAAACCGATCCCCTCATGACCGTCGCGGGTGCGGATCTCGGCGAAGATGAAGGCGATCTCGGTGAGCGGCTTCTGGCGCCCGGTCAGCACCTTGGCATCGGAGACCGGCGTTGCCAGCGGCAGATAGATCAGCGAGACCTTGACCCACTCGATGCGGTCGCCAGACTCGGCGGCGGTACGGGCATCGGCGGCAACCTTGGCGTAGGAGACGATATTGGATTCGACGGACATGCTATTCCTTGAAAATGAGACGGGAGAAAGAAACCGGAGAAAGAATCCGGAGCGGCACCACACCTGTTGTGATGCCGATGAAAGCGCTTTCATCATCAATCCCCGCTCACCCTGGCGCAAGGCGTTGCCCACGCCATCGCGCCACGCACGGACGTGTATTTCCCACGCTCTGGAACGTTGCCGACAAGTGCCGCGTTATGATGGCAAGCCTTGTCTTGATGAACCCACAGAACAGCCCCGCCATGAAAGCTTCCGCCATCACCCCGCCCGACGGCCCCATGCGCATGAGCGACGTGGCCCGCATCGCCGGCGTCTCGCTGGTGACGGTCTCGCGCGCCGTGAACCAGCCTGACAAGGTGGCACCGGCCACGCTGGCCGCCGTGCGCGCCGCCATCGACACGCTCGGCTACGTGCCCAACCAGCTGGCCGGCGGCCTGGCCTCGAACCGCTCACGCACCATCGCAGCCATGGTGCCCACCCTCTCCAACCTGGTGTTCTCGGAAACCATCGAGGCCATGAGCCTGGCCCTGAATGCGCGCGGCTATCAGGTCCTGCTGGCGCAGACCAACTATTGCGCCGCCGACGAGGTACGTATCGTCGATACCTTCCTCGGCCGGCGTGTGGATGGCATGGCACTCATGGGGATCACCAACGAGGACGTCGCCGACAAGCTGCGTCGTGCCGGCCTGCCGGTGGTACAGACCTGGGATTTCTCCTCGGCGGCGATCGACATGCAGGTCGGTTTCTCCAACGCCGATGCCGGTCACAAGGCCGGCGTCTACCTGGCCGGCCAGGGGCACCGTGTGGTGGGATTCATCGGTGCCGACGAGCGTCGCTCGCGCCTGCGGCTCAAGGGTTTTCGCCGCGCCTTTTCGGCCGTGGGAGGACAGGTGGTGGTCTCGCTGGCGCCGCCGCCGGCCGGTGTCGATACCGCTGCCGCCCAGCTGGCCGACTTGCGCCGCCAGGCGCCGGCGATGACGGCCGTGTTCTGCAACAACGATCTGCTGGCCGCAGCCTTGTTGTTCGAATGTCAGCGGTTGCGCCTGAAGGTGCCACAACA
This sequence comes from Herbaspirillum sp. NPDC087042, assembly GCF_044745245.1. Lineage (NCBI taxonomy): Bacteria > Pseudomonadati > Pseudomonadota > Betaproteobacteria > Burkholderiales > Oxalobacteraceae > Herbaspirillum > Herbaspirillum sp. NPDC087042. The sequence continues at coordinate 53,803 of NZ_JBIUZW010000006.1, forward strand.
GATGGCGGTGATGGGTTTCGGCGACCTCCCGGTGGCAGGAGCCTGCTGGCCCCGTTTGACCACGGTGAGCGTGCCGCGCCGCCGTATGGGTGAGGTGGCGGCCGAGTTGCTGCTGCGCCGGCTGGCCGGTGATCCGTCGGCCAGTACCGTCGACCTCGGTTTTACGGTGGTGCCACGCGAGAGCGCCTGACGCTGCCCGCGCACCTGCACCTGGCTCCGCCTCAGTTCGGCTGCCAGGCCAGGCGCATGGAGTAGTGCACCGACTGGCCGGGCGCTGCCAGCGCCACGCCACTGTCGCGGGGATCCAGCTGCGGCATGGCAAAGGCATTGGCCAGATGCGATACCGGCTCCACACAGACATAGGGCGCGCCACGCGGGATGAACATCACGAGGTGCGACAGCCCCTGGCTGGCCGACAGCTGCAGTATTCCCTGGTCGTATTGCAATTGCATCTGGCCATCCCATTGCGAGAAATAACCCAGTTGCTCCGCCTCATCGGCCATGGACGGCGACCAGCATTGCCCCCCCTGCAGCGGTGTGCTCAACCCATCGGGCAGGCATTGCGCATCATGCTGCCAGCGTCGTCCGGCGACAAAGCGCATCTCACGCAGTCCATCGGCGCTGAGGAAAGGATGCAGGCCGCCACCGACGGGCATGCTGCGCGTGGCATCCAGATTGCGAACCTCCAGTGTGCATTCCAGCCAACCCTCTCCGATGACCACACGCTGCCGGCAATGCAAGGGCCAGGGCCAGTGCGGCCCGGTGTAGTGCACGTCCATCTCCAGCAGGCGAGGGTCTTGCGCGCTCACCCGCCAGGCCAGTGTATGGGCGCAGCCATGCAGGGTATGCGGCAAGGCCGCCGGATGCGGCGGCAGCACATGCACCTGCCCCGCGAAGGGCAGGCGTGCATCGCGGATACGGTTGGAATAAGGCGCCAGCGGATACATGCCGCACTTGGGCCAGGCCAGCGCATCGAAGCTGGTCTGCACATAGGGCTGCAACACCTCGCGCTGGCACCCCGGCGGGCCCTTGAACAGCAGGCGTGCCATGCGGCCACCGAACTCCGGCAGGAATTCGGCGCGCAGGCTGGCGTTTTCCAGGATCCGCGTGTCCATCTCAGAAGCGGTGCTGGATGCCCAGGTTCCAGGCCTGGTTGCCCGAACCGACTTCGATGGCATTACCCACCTTGTAGCTGGCGCCGTTGCTGTTGTTGATACGGCCATAGGCGGCAAACAGGTCGGTGCGCTTGGACATCGGGTAGATGTAACCCAGGCCGACCTGGCTGGCGTGCTGGGCGGCGGCCAGCCGGTCGCGCTTCCTGACGTAGGACACCATCACCCGTCCGATACCTGCCGGGATCACCGCCCCCACCATCAGGTCGCGACTGTCCACCGTGGTCACGCCCGCAGCGGTGCTCTTGTTGATGGCCGCCGCCCCATGCAAGCGCAGCACGCCGAAATCATAGTAGGCACCAAAACCGGTGTTCTTGGCCGCGCCATCGTCGTTGACGGTGTTGATGTTCTGGTGTGCCACTCGCAGGTAGAGCGGACCCGATGCGTAGCCGAAGGAGGCGCCCACGTAGCGACCGGCGGCCATGTTGCCGGCGGTCTCGCCAAAACCGTAGCCGACATCCCCCGAGTAACCGCCACCGAAGACCGGTGAACTCCAGGTCACGCTATTGTTGATGCGGTTGTTGTAGTAGCCGTTGACGCCACCCACATAGTTCTCACCGAACAGGTTGGTCATGCGCGCGGCCGAACCGGCAAAGAAGGGATCGGAGGTACCGGCCAGTACATCGAAGGGGGTGTACTGGCGACCCACGCGCACGCTGCCGAAGTCACCATTGAGACCGACATAGGACTGGCGGCCGAACAGCAATCCGCCCTGCCCCATGGCACCGGTATCGACCTGGAAGCCGCTTTCCAGGAGGAACACCGCCGAGAGCCCGCCACCCAGGTCTTCCGCCCCCTTGAAGCCAATGCGCGAGCCGTTGAAGATGCCGCTGGAGATCTTGTTGATGGAACCACCGGCACCGCCCGACTCGTGGGTAAAGCCGGTGTCGAGCAAGCCATAGATCGTCACCGACGACTGTGCCTGGGCTGCGCCCGTGCCCAATGCGGCCATGCCTGCCATTGATGCTCCGATGATGTAACGTTTCATGCCATCTCCCTTGTTGTGATTGTGGATGTGGGGAGGCCGGTCCCATACCGGACTCCCGAGGGTGGTCGTGCGCAGGCGACGGGCAGGCGCCAGCCGCTGCGCACGGCCGTGCGCCAGCTGCCGGCGCCACGCGCCGGCATCAAGACGTAATGCGAGGAAAGAACCGCCCGGAAGGAATCAGGCCGGCTTGACCACCGGCATGGCCGATGAAGGCCGCTGGTGGATAAAGATCACGATGACCAGCGCGCCCACCAGTCCCAGTACTGCTGCCAGGACAAAGCCACCGGTATAGGTCTTGGCGCTCTGGATGATGAAGCCCGTCGCCGCCGGGGCGATGATGCCCGACAGGTTGGAGAGCATGTGCATGAAGCCGCCTGCGGTCCCCATGCGCGAAGGCGCCACGCTGTCCTGGATCAAGGCCCAGAAGCCGGGACCGGCGAGCATCAATGCGCCGATGGCCAGGGTCATCACCGCCACGATCTGCATGGTGTCGTCGATGAGACCGACCACGCCGATGCACAACGACGAGGTCAGCAGGCTGCACACCAGCACCACCTTGCGCGAGAACAGCAGCTTGCCGGTGATGCGATAGAGCGTGTCGATGAGCCAGCCACCGCACAGGAAACCGAGCGCGCCCATCAGCCAGGGCAGCGCCGAGAAGAAGCTCATCTCCTTCAGGCTCACGCCGCGTGCGTCGATCAGGTAGCTGGGGAACCAGGTCATGAAGAAGAATAGGATGTAGTTGTAGCAGAACAGCGCGCCACCGGTGACCAGCACTTCACGCTGGGTGATGATGGTCAACAGGCTGACCTTCTCTGCGCTGGACGTCGCGGCCACGCTCGGACGCTCTGCATTGATCAGCTGCAACTCGGCCGGGCTCACATGCTCGCTCTGGGCCGGCAGGTCACGCGACATGCGATGCCACACCAGCGCCCACAGCAGGCCCAGTACGGCAATGATGACGAAGGCCGTGCGCCAGCCCAGCCACAGTGCCAGCAGACCCACCACGGGACCGGCCAGTGCACCGCCGATGGGACCGCCAGCCTGGTTGATGCCGATGGCGCGGGCGCGCTCGCGCACCGGGAACCAGTTATTGATGGTCTTGTTGGAAATGGCCGAGACCGGTCCTTCTCCCAGACCGAACAACACCCGCGCCGTCAGCAGCGACCAGAAGTTGAACACCCCGGCGGTCGCGCCGCACAGCAGCGACCAGATCACCATGGACCAGGTGAACACGCTCTTGGGGCCGAAACGGTCCGACAGATAACCGCCAATGAAGTTGAAGGCCGCATAGCCGATGAAGAAGCAACTGAAGATCAGCCCCTTCTCGGCGGCGGTGAGGTGGAAGTCCTTGGTGATGAAGGGAATCGCCACCGACAGCGCGGCACGATCCATGTAGTTGACCATCATCGCCAGGGTCAGCAGGGCCAGGATCGCCCAGCGATATTTGCTTGTCTTCATGTCTGTCTCCGTTGCCGGGCGGATCGAGCCGCTGGCATGGCCGTCTCCCCACCAGGGGGGCGCGGCTGAACTAAAGCCAGCCTGGCGTCGCGCCGGCCGGTCTGGATAAAAATTGCGTGATGTGCGTCGCCATGAATGCGAGCCCACCGATCAGGATTGGACGTAGTCTACCGCTGCCCACTCGAAATACTGTTTCAGGTCCTGGATCAGGGCCACATGTGCCGGATGTACCAGGTAGCGCTGCACGGCATCGGCGTCATCGAAGGACGACTCCAGCAGGTAGTCCCAGCAGATCGGGCGATCCAGCACGTTGGCCGAGACCTTCCAGTCGCGGATGAAGTCGATCTCCCCGACCAGCACGCGCATGCGCTCGGCCAGTGCCGTCTGGCGCGCCACATCCCTCTCCACCGCCGCCAGGCGGCGGAACATCACCACATGGCGCATCATCACTTGACTCCCTGTTTGGCCGGCCCCAGGTGATAACCGCGACCGGCGTAGTCGAAATCGACCAGCTGGTTGATGGCCACTTCCTTGTCGGCCGGCGAGGCGTAGAAGGCACGGATTTCCTTGATCAGCCCGCTGTCCTGGTCGAAGACATACCATTCATCGCCACGCAGGGCCGTGCCCAGCTTGCCTTTCCAGTGGGTCCACTCGATCACGGCTTCATGACTGTCGTGGCTGACCAGCATCTTCTCGATGGTCCACTGCGATCCCAGGTTTTCCACGCACCAGACCCATTTGCGGGCGATGGTATCGGCGCTGCGCCAGGGGATCTCGGGCAAGCCGGCGGGAAAGTAATGCACCGCATCCGGGGTGAAGCAGGATACCAACGCCTGGTAGTCGGCGGCGTTGCAGGCATCGAAGTAACGGCGGATCAGGGCCGCATAGCGCTGTTGTGTCTCGTGGGTGGGCTGGGTCATGGGGGTTTTCCTTGGAATCGTTGACCGGTGCAGCGACATGGAGGTCGTGGCAACCGGTATGCAAGGCCGATAGTAGTGAAGCAATTGCGAGCCGGGAACCGTCCAGCCAATGCAAAATCCGTCCTCATCCCACTCACTGGAACGAAGCCGCGCATCCTCCACGTCCTGCCTCCCCTGTTGCGCGCCGGGTTCCACCCATTGGAATAGTGAGGTGCAGTCGCTGTCCCGGGCGACTGGCCGGACAAGCCTGCGCTCCCTAGAATCGCTCGACATCCAACAATCATTTCAATCCGGAGACTCCCATGACTGCCCCCGCTGCAGCATGGCGCGCTACGTCCGGCGACGGGTCGACCCCGCCGCCGCAACGTGGAGAGGCGCCATGAGCTATCAATTCGATTTCCAGACAGTAATGGAACAATGGCCCATCTTCCTGCGCGGTGCGTGGGTGACGGTGCAGATGATCCTGCTGGCCATCCTGCTCGGCTTCATCGGTGGCACGCTGTGCGCCATCGGGCGTGGCAATGGTCCGGCCTGGCTGCGCAAGCTGCTGGGTGCCTATGTCGAGGTGATCCGCAATACGCCCCTGCTGATCCAGGCCTACTTCCTCATCTTCGGCCTGGCCAGCAGCGGTGTTCGGGTACCGATCCTGATGGGTGCCACCATCGCCCTGGTGGTCAATATCAGTGCCTACACCAGCGAGATCATGCGTGCCGGCATGGATGCCATCCATCCGGGCCAGATCGAAGCAGCCGATTGCCTGGGCCTGTCGCGCTGGCAGATCTACCTGCACGTGATCCTGCAGCCGGCCATGGAAAAGGTCTATCCGGCACTGGCCAGCCAGTATGTCTTGCTGATGCTGGGGTCAAGCATCCTCTCGGCCGTGGGGGTGGAAGAACTGTTTGGGGTCTCCAATCGTGTACAGAGCCTGACCTATCGGAACTTCGAGGTCTTCGTGGTGCTGGGGGCGATCTACCTGGCGCTGGCGCTGTTGCTCAAGATCGGCTTTGCGCTCCTGGGGATGCTGCTGTTCCCGCGCCAGCGCAAGCTGGGCAATGCCTGAGGAGAAGCACATCATCATGAATTCGATCTTCCTCACGTCGCTATTGCAAGGCCTGCTTGGCACGGCCCTGCTCTCGGTACTGACCTTCGCCTGCGGTGGCGCATTGGGATTCGTGCTCTGCCTGGCACGCATCTCCGGCAACGGCGTCGTGCGCGGCGCCGCCTCGCTCTATATCCAGCTGGTGCAGGGCACGCCGCTGCTGGTACTCATGGGACTGTGCTTCTTCGGTCCCGACCTGCTGGGCATGGATGCGGTGGCGCCCCTGTCGGCCGCGACCCTGGCCATGTCCATCTATGCCAGCGCCTATCTGGCCGATATCTGGCGCGGCTGTCTGCAATCGGTCCCGCGTGCCCAGTGGGAAGCGGCCGAATGCCTGGGTCTGTCGCGCTGGCAGCGCATGCGCCAGGTGATCCTGCCGCAAGGACTGCGCCTGGCCACGCCGCCCACGGTGGGCTTCATGGTGCAGATCGTCAAGAACACCTCCACGGCCTCGCTGGTGGTGGGCTTTGCCGAGCTCAGCTACAACGCCAAGGTCATCAACAACGCTACCTTCCAGCCGTTCATCTATTTCGGCCTGGCAGGACTCTTGTATTTCGCGGTCTGCTATCCCCTGTCGATGCAGGCTCGTGCACTGGAAAGGAAACTCAATGTCAGCAGTCGTTAAGATGCAAGGCGTGCGCAAGGCCTTCGGCACCAACCAGGTGCTGGCCGGCGTGGACATGCAGATCCATCGCGGCGAAGTCGTCGCCATCATCGGCCAGAGCGGTTCCGGCAAGAGCACCACCCTGCGTTGCATGGGCTGGCTGGAAAGCATCGACGCCGGCCAGTTGTCCGTGTGCGACCATGCACTGCATGCGCCCCATGTGGACCGCAAGGCGTTGCGCCGCGATGTGGGCATCGTCTTCCAGAGCTACAACCTGTTCCCTCACCTGACGGTGCAACAGAACGTGACCCTGGCGCTCAAGTCGGTCAAGCGCATGAAGGCGGCGCAAGCCAACGAGATCGCCCAGGGCGTGCTCGCCAAGGTCGGCCTGGGCGCCAAGCTCGATGCCTACCCGCAGCAGCTCTCCGGCGGCCAGCAGCAGCGCGTGGCCATTGCCCGCAGCCTGGCCATGGAGCCCAAGCTGATGCTCTTCGATGAAGTCACCTCGGCACTGGACCCGCAACTGACCGGCGAAGTACTGCGCGTGATGGAAGAGCTGGCCGCCGAAGGCATGACCATGGTCTTGGTGACGCACGAGATGGCCTTCGCCCGCAAGGTTGCCAGCCAGGTGATCTACATGCGCAACGGCGTGGTCCACGAGAGCGGCCCGGCCGCCATCCTGGACGCGTCTGCCACGCCGGAGCTGCGCGACTTCGTGCTGGCCTGAACCGCGCCCGGCCCCTATCCGCTTCACCCACCACAACATCCATCAGGGAGACATCATGTTGTCACGTCGCGATTTCCTCATCCAATCGGCCGCACTGGCCGCCGCCGGCACGCTGGCGCCTCTGGCCATGGCCGATACGCTGGACGACGTGCGCACGCGCGGCAAGATCCGCGTCGCGCTCGACCCCAACGTACCGCCCTGGTCCTACAAGAACGACAAGCTGGAGTGGGCCGGCTGCGAGTACGAGATCGCCCGCCAGCTGGTCAAGGACCTGGGCGTGGCCATGGAGATCATTCCCACCAACGGCGCCAACCGGGTGCCGCTGCTCATCACCAACAAGGCTGATCTGGTGGTGGCGGCCATGACCATTACGCCCGAGCGCGCCAAGGTCATCGGTTTTTCCCATCCGTATGACGGCACCACCAACACCGTGGCCGGCCCCAAGGCCTTGCAGGTCAAGAGTCTCAATGACCTGGTGGGCAAGAAGGTGGCCGTGGCGCGCGGCACCATCTCGGACACCGACCTCACCGCCACCGCCCCGGCTGGTGTGGAGATCGTGCGTTTCGAGGATGAATCGACCACCATGACCTCGATCCTGAGCGGCCAGCTCGATCTGGTGGCGCAATCCTCCACCCTGACCGACAAGATCAATGAGCGTCAGCCGGCGCGCCAGATGGAGACCAAGGTCGTGCTGCGTACCAGCCTGCACGGCATGGGCATGCGACGCGGCGACGATGCGCTCAAGACCTGGGTGGACAAGTGGATCGCCACCAACACCGCCAATGGCTTCATCAACGCCGCCTACAAGCGTGCCCACGGCACCGACCTGCCGCCGGCACTGGTGAAGGCCATCGCCGCGGCCTGATCGATCTTGCTCGCGCTGCAGGGGCTGCCGTCACAAGACGGCAGCCCCTTTTTCATCCCGACAGCAACAGCCCCAAAAAAAGCGAGGGCAAGCCCTCGCATCAAAGGTGCTTGCCATCATGGGGATGGCAGGCAGCACCGGTTACAACATCCCGGTTTCCCGGCCTCAATACAGGCGCTGTGGGCTGCCCACGAACTCCCACTGCGAGAAGTCGCCACCGAAGGTGGTCTCGCGCAGGGCCAGTGCGGCCTCCGAGCCCGGGACCGGTGGCGGATCGATGGCATATACCGCATCGACATGCTCATCTGGCCGCCCTTCCGGCCGGTAGCCCAGTGCATAGGCGCGACTGTTGTCGAACTGGCGGCGCGTGGTGTCGGAGACGCCATAGACCACTTCGTAGACCAGGTCTTCGCGCTCCATGCCGATGGAAATGAGCTGCGCCAGATCCTTCCACCAGATCCAGTTGCCCAGGCGACGACGGTCGATGGGCTTGTCGTTGGCATTGCCGATACGGATGGCCAGGATCTTCAGGCCGAACTTGTACGCATACAGCGAGGACATCAGTTCGCCGAAGGCCTTGCCTACGCCATAGCGGCCATCGGGACGCATCTGCACCTGGTTGTCGATGTCTCGCACGCGCGGATGCAGGCCCACCACGTGGTTGGAACTGGCATAGGCAATGCGCGGCACACCCGCTTCGCGGGCAGCCTCGAAGACGGCGATGCAGCCTTCCACGGAGAGCTTGACCTGCTGGTCCCAGGCCGCGTCAGTGGTGCAGGCCGACAGATGGACGATGCCATCCACGCCCTTGAAGGCCTCGACCAGCTTGTCCTTGTCGGTGCAGTCGACCACCCTGGCCTGCTCGTGCTCGCGGCAATCGGTGATCTCGCGGATGTCCAGCAGCAGCAGGCGATAACCCAGGGCGAGCAGCGGTGCGCGCAGCCCGGTGCCGACACTGCCGGCGGCGCCGGTAAGGGCGATGGTTTTCATGAACTATCCTCTCAGGCGATACGGTAACGTTGCAGGATGGCCGGGTCAGGGATGAAGCCCAGGCCAGGTGTTTGCGGAATGGTGACGCGGCCATCGACCGGCAGCGGCGTGCCGCCCTGCGCCAGGTCGCCTTCCAGCGTGACATACAGGTGTTCGAACAAGGGTGCGCCATGCAGCACGGCTGCCAGATGCAGGGTGGCAAAATAGCCGGGACCGAAATAGGGCGAGTGCGGCATCACCGTGAGGCCATGACCTTGGGCCTCCTGTGCCACGGCCATGAATTCGCTCACGCCGCCGACCTTGATCACCGACGGCTGGGGATAACGTACGGCCCCGGCCTGCATCATCTTCCTGAACTCGTGGCGGGTGCAGGCGTTCTCGCCCGCGCCCAGCGCAAACTCGGCATTGAGCGCCGCCAGCGTCTCGAAGTCTTCCGGCGGGAACACCGGTTCCTCCAGCCAGGCCGCGTCGATCTCCCGCATCACGGCCAGGCGTTCGCGCGCCTGCTCTGCATCCCAGGCACAGTTCACGTCCACCGAGATACCCACCTCGGGACCGCTGGCCCGGCGCGCGGCGCGGATGACCTCCGGGTCAATCTCGTGCAGCTTGATGTTGCGGTAGCCCTGCTGCACGGCCTGCCGGCAGAAATGCTGCACCAGCTCAGCATCGGCATAGCGCACCAGGCTGGCGTAGGCCTCCACCTGATCGCGTCGCGCCTGGCCCAGCAGCGCATGCAGGGGCTGGCCGGCCCGCTGTGCGGCGATATCCCAGAGCGCGATATCAAAGCCGGAGATGGCAAACAGGGTCACGCCATAGCGACCGAAGATGTGCAGCCGCTTCTGCAATTCGTGGTTGAGCTTCTCCGGGGTCGCATCGAGCTCCCGGCCCAGCAGCATGGGCCGGATCATGTCGCGCGCGGCTGCCGCCGTGGCCGTACGGCAGACGTAGGAGAAGCAGTCGCCCCAGCCTACCAGTCCGGTATCGGTCTCGATGCGGATCAGTACCGAATCCACCGAGTCCCAGCGACCGGGCGTGATGCCCATGCCGCGTCCGCCATCATCGAAGGGAATCACCAGTTCGATGACGTCGATTGCCTTGATCTTCATTTCTTCTCCTCAAACACCAAACCTGACCGGGCCGCTCACAGGGGCGTCCCGGCAATCATCCTGCCGACCACCTCATCCATCTCCTGCAGGAGCTGACGGGCCGGTTCCAGCACGTTCATCATGGGGCCGAAATTGTGCGTCATGCCGGCGTATTCGCTGTAACGATGACGGACCCCATGCCAGCCCAGCTTGCGGGCATAGCGACGGGCATCGTCACGCAGCACATCATATTGCGCCCCGACAACCCAGGCCGGCGCCACGCCGGCCAGCGAACGCGCACGCAGCGGTGAGATGCGCGGCGACTCCAGCGTCCCATTCGGGACATATTGCTGCCAGAGCCATTGCATCTCGGCGGTATCAAGCAGATAGCCGCTTCCGCTCTCGCGATAGCTTTCGGTCTCGGTATCGCAATCGGTCACCGGACTGAGCAGCAACTGCCCCAGCAAGACCACCCGTCCCCTGGCCTGCTGGGCCAGCACGGCAGCGAGGTTGCCGCCGGCACTGTCGCCGCCGATCAGCAGCGGCAGGCCATCACCCAGTCCGGTGAGCCAGGCCAGTACATCCTCACCATCTTCCAGCGCGGCCGGGAAGGGATGTTCGGGTGCCAGCCGGTAGTCCGGCACCAGCACCTCGCAACGGCTGGCCTGGCAGATGGCGCGGACAAAAGGATCATAGTCGGCCAGACTGCCGGCCACCCAGCCACCGCCATGCAGCCACAGGAGCCGGCCGCGCGCGCCGCCTTCCGGGCGATAACGACGCACCGTCATGGGCCCGCCGCGACTGGGCAACGTCAGCTCGCTGATCTCACCCACTTCGGGGCCGGCGCCCCAGGACTGGCGACGCGCGGCAATGCCGGCGCGGGCCGCCTGGGCTGAACGCGCAGGGGCTACGGCGCCGGCCGCGGCTTGCCGGCGCTCGGCAATCATGGTTTCCAATCGGGGATGTAGTGGCACGTGGATTTCCTGCACTGGTCTCTGGGCTTGTCATGGATTGCTGCAGCGCGCAACGATCGGGCTAAACGCGAGCGCACACCGGGCTTATACTGCGTTCCACATATTGGAACAGCCGGGCAATCCCCTTCTTTCGAGGTTTGGCAATTCTAAGGCGCCGTCTGCAAAATGAAAGCATCGACAAGGCGACGCCGGCCCTACCCGGACGTCCATATTCCAAAATCTGAGACAGGCGGTAAAAGATGGCTAGCAACCCTGGCGACGGCACCGGCGCCCTAGAAAAGGCAATCGATGTGCTCGATGCCATCGGTTTGCGCCCGGGTGGACTGAGCCACATGGAAATCTCGGCGGCCGTCGGCCTGCCCCGCACCACCACCTATCGGCTTCTGGCCACGCTGGTGCTGCGCGGACTGGTGCGCCATGATCCGGTCAAGAAGGTGTATTGCCTGGGATCGCGCTGCCTGGATTTCGCCAAGCAGGTCTACACCATGCCCGAGCTGGTCATGGCCGCTGGCGACGAATTGCGCGAATTGCGCGACCTCACCAACGAGACTGCCTATGTGGGTGCGCTGGAGGGCAGCCATATCGTGTCACTGGAGCGCTTCGACGGTGGCCATAGCCTGCGCTCCAATACCGCCGTCGGATTTCGCAAGAGTGTCTATGCCACCAGCCAGGGCAAGGCCGTGCTGGCGGCCATGGATGGCAGCTCCCGCGATGCCGTGATGAAGAATGTCAGCATGCGCAAGTTCACGCCCATGACGCTGTCGGACCGGCGCGCGCTATCGACCGAGCTGCAAGCCATTCGCATGCGCGGCTACGCCATCGATGATGAGGAAATCGTCTCCGGCGTGCGCTGCGTCGGCGCGGCCGTAATCGACCAGGATGGCGTGGTACGCGGTGCCATCAGCGTGGCCGGGCCGGCGTTTCGCCTCAGCCGTACGCGGCTGGAACTGCTAGGACCACAGATCGCCGAATCGGCTCGCTACATCGGCAGTCGCCTGAGCCCGCTGAAGACCTTGCCCGCCGATGGCTGCCGCGTGGCCGAGGCCAGCACCATGGCCCTGTATGGTGCCAGCCCACGCTGGTGCACTCGGCGCAACCGGCTGGTGTGGATCGATGCGCTGGGACCGACGTTGCGCACCTATCGTCCCGGCGGGCCGGAGGAAATCCTGCATCTGGAGCAACCGGTCACGGGCGTGCTGCCACGCCAGGACCATCTCCTGCTGACCCATCAGAACGGTGCCCTGCGGGTCGACGACCACGGTGTGCATCCGCACTGGGAATGGCGCAACCTGGAAATCGTTTCGCTGGAAGCCGGCGAAGGTGACGACATCTGGGTGGCCGTCGAATCGGTCAATGGCGCGCTGATCGGACAGCTCGATGCCGGTGGCAACTTCAAGGTGACCTGGTCCATTCCCGAACCGGTAACCTGTATCCGCTGGAACGCCTGGACCAAGCAGCTCTATGCCACCGCGCCCGAGTCGGGCGCCATCTTCATCCTGCGCCCCGGCGTGTCATCGGTGAAACGGCTGGCCAGCGTACCCAAGGCCTCGGGGTCGATCACGGCCCTCGAATTCGACAAGGAGGGCGGACTGTGGGCCGCCCTGCGTGACGGCTGGAACGTGATCCATCTGCGCGAGGATGGCAGCTGCGACCGTTCCGTGGCACTCCCCGTCCCCTATCCGACTGGGCTATGCCTGGGCGGTGAGGATCTCGATCGTCTCTTCATCACCACCGCGCGCCATCCGGTTCCGCTGGATACGCTCAAGCGCGCGCCCCTGTCAGGCCACCTGTTCGAGCTGGGTCTCTGAGCCACACCTGCAGCTCACCCCACCTGCAACAGCAGCAACAGCGCCATGGCCAGCATGGAAACGGCGACCGCACCATCAAGCAGCCGCCATGCCAGCGGCCGGGCCAGCACCGGCTGCAGCAGACGCGCCCCGAAGCCCAGGCAGGTGAACCAGACCAGGCTGGCGGCACAGGCGCCAGCGGCAAATACCCAACGCAATCCACCGGGGTAGCGCGATGCCATCCCGCCCAGCAAGACCACGGTATCCAGGTAGACGTGCGGATTGAGGAAACTCAACAACAGGCAGGTCAGCAAGGTCCGTCCCAGTCCTGCGTGCCTGGCGTGCGCCGCATGCAGGCTGCCACTGCCCTGCAGGGCGCGCCGCGCCGCCATCGCGCCATAGGCCAGCAAGAACAGCCCGCCCAGGTAGCGGACCAGCACCAGCGCCTGCGGCCATCGCTCGACCAGTACGCCCGCGCCGGCCACACCGGCCAGGATGAGCACGACATCGCCCGCGATGCACAGGGCCACGACCGGGGCGACAAAGCGGCGCAGCACCCCCTGACGCAACACGTAGGCGTTCTGCGAACCGATGGCGACGATCAGACCGGCGCAACTCAGAAAACCGGTGGTGGCAGCACTCAGGATCATGGCGGGAAGCAATTCCAAAAACCCGGATGATGCTGGATTCGTCATGCTAAGTTAAGCTAATTGTTCTTCATCTACATTAGCCAAACTGATCTGACCATGGACCTGATGCATCCCCGCCTTTCTGCCTTTTCGGCGGTCATCGAAGAAGGCAGCTTTGAGGCTGCTGCGCGGCGCCTGTCGGTGACGCCCTCGGCCATCTCCCAGCGCATCCGCCATCTTGAGGACGGCCTGGGCCAGTTGCTGGTGGTGCGCCAACCGCCCTGCCGGCCAACACCGGCGGGTGAACAATTGCTGCGGCGGGTGCGCGCCATGCAGTTGCTGCAGGCTGAGGCGCTGGACGAACTGGCTCCCGCGCGTCGCACACAGTCCTCATGGCGTTCGCTGGTGATCGCGGTCAACGACGATTCCCTAGAGACCTGGCTGATCGCGGCACTGGCCCGGCTGCACCACGAACATGGCTATGTCTTCGATGTGCGCGTGGATGACCAGGACCATACCCTGGCCCTGCTGCGAGAAGGCGCGGTGATCGGTGCTGTCACGTCCGAGGCCACGCCGGTACAGGGATGTCGCGTGAGCCCACTGGGCGTGATGCGCTATCGCGCCATCGCCGCACCGGATTTCGCCAGGCGCCATTTCGGGACGGGACTGTGCGCCGAGACCTTGGCGCAAGCGCCCATGATCGTATTCAATCGCAAGGATGCCCTGCAGTGGCGCTTCATACGCAGCATCACCCGCGCGCGCCTCAACCCTCCCCTGCACTACCTGCCCACGGCAACCGGTTTCATCGAAGCAGCCGCACTGGGACTAGGCTGGTGCCTGGCGCCCGACTCACTGATCCATGCCGCCCTGCACGAGCGACGTATCGTCGATATCGCTCCCGGCCGCTGGCTGGACGTGCCGCTCTACTGGCAACATGCCGCCATCCCCTCGCGTACGCTGGAGGAAGTCAGCCAGGTGTTGCAGCAAGTTGCCACGGCCATGCTGAAAAAATAACCTTCCATCGTCGCTCAATGCGCAGTGATATCAGATCCTGCCTTGCAGCTGCCTTGTTGTCACATGCCCGAGTAGTTGGGCCCACCACCGCCTTCGGGCGTGACCCAGACAATGTTCTGGGTCGGGTCCTTGATGTCACAGGTCTTGCAGTGCACGCAGTTCTGGGCATTGATCTGCAGGCGTTCGCTGTTGTCCTCGTTCTTGACGAACTCGTAGACACCTGCCGGGCAGTAGCGCGATTCCGGGCCGGCGTACTTGGCCAGGTTGATCTGCACCGGTACGTTCTTGTCCTTCAAGGTCAGGTGGGCGGGCTGGTCTTCGCCGTGGTTGGTGTTGGAGATGAACACCGATGAGAGGCGGTCGAAAGTCAGCTTGCCGTCCGGCTTCGGATAGGCGATCGGCGCATAGTTGGCCGCTGGCTTCAGGCACTCATGGTCCGCATGCGTATGACGCAGGGTCCACGGTGCCTTGCCGCCGAAGAGCACCTGGTCGATGCCCACCAGCAGCGTGCCGGTGACCAGCCCACGGCTCATCGAGGGCTTGAAGTTGCGGGCCTTGTGCAATTCTTCCTTCAGCCACGACGCTTCGAACGCAGCCGGATAGGCGGCCAGCTCATCAGACTGGCGATTCTCACCCAGGGCCTGGAAGGCGGCGTCCGCTGCCATCATGCCGCTCTTGATGGCGGCGTGGCTGCCCTTGATGCGCGAGGCATTGAGGAAGCCGGCGTCGCAGCCCAGCAGCGCGCCACCCGGGAACACCAGCTTGGGCAGCGATTGCACACCACCGGCGGTGATGGCGCGGGCACCGTAAGAGAGGCGCTTGCCACCCTCGAAGAACTTGCGGATCTCCGGGTGGGTCTTGTAGCGCTGGAATTCCTCGAAGGGCGACAGGTACGGGTTTTCGTAGGCCAGGCCCACCACGTAACCCACCGCCACCTGGTTGTTTTCCAGGTGATACAGGAAGGAGCCGCCATAGGTATCGTTGGCCAGCGGCCAGCCGGCGGTGTGGACCACCAGGCCGGGTTGGTGGACTTCGGGCTTCACTTCCCACAATTCCTTGATGCCGATGGCATAGGTCTGTGGATCACGGCCGGCATCCAGCTTGTACTTGGCGATCAGTTGCTTGCCCAGGTGACCACGCGCGCCTTCGGCGAAGAAGGTGTACTTGGCGTGCAGTTCCATGCCCAGCTGGAATTCGGGGCCGGGTTCGCCTTCCTTGTTGATGCCCATGTTGCCGGTGGCTACGCCCTTGACCGAGCCATCGTCGTTGTAGAGGACCTCGGCAGCCGGGAAGCCGGGGAAAATTTCCACACCCAGCGCCTCGGCCTGCTGGCCCAGCCAGCGGGTGACGTTGGACAGCGAGATCACGTAGTTGCCATGGTTCTGGAAACAGGCCGGTAGCAGCCAGTTGGGCGTCTTGTAGGCCTTGGTGGCGGAGAGGAAGAGGAAGCGATCCTCGCTCACCTTTGTCTCCAGCGGCGCACCTTGCGCCTTCCAGTCGGGGATGAGTTCGCTCAGGGCGCGCGGGTCCATGACCGCGCCGGAGAGGATGTGGGCGCCGATTTCGCTGCCCTTCTCCAGCACGCAGACCGACAGGTCCGACGACAACTGTTTCAGCCGGATCGCAGCCGCCAGGCCGGCTGGTCCACCACCGACCACCACCACGTCGTATTCCATGGATTCGCGTGGACCATATTGTTCAAGCAACTGCGCCATCTGCATCGACTACTCCTGTTCCCTGGTCACGACGGCATTTCCGATACCGTCACTTCGAAAGCATGCCCGCATCGCTGCTAGCGCGCGAAATAAAGATCATGCAGATGATCGAGATCGACCTCGGCCGCCGTCTGCGACAAGATGACCTTGCCACTCTGCATCAGGTAGACATGGTCGGCCACGCCGACGGCGCGCTCGGTGTTCTGTTCGACCAAGACGATGGTGCGCCCTTCCTCTTTGAGCCGCGTGAGGATCTCGAAGAGTTCATTGACCACCACCGGTGCCAGCCCCAGCGAGGGCTCGTCGATGATGAGCAGCTTCGGTTCCGACATCAGCCCGCGCGCCATGGCCAGCATCTGCGCCTCGCCACCGGAGAGCGAACCGGCCAGCTGCCGACGCCGCTCGCGCAGGCGCGGGAACATGGCATAGGCGCGTTCCAGGTTGTCTTTCATGCGGGCGCGGTGCTGGGGCGCGAAGGCGCCGATGATGAGGTTTTCCTCGATGCTCATGGCGCGGAAGATCATGCGTCCTTCCGGGATCATCGCCATCGAGACCTGGGACATCTCCCAGGTCGGCATGCCATTGAGCACGCGGCCATCCAGGCTGACCTGGCCCTGCCCGATCGGCAACAGTCCCATGATGGCGCGCAGCAGCGTGGTCTTGCCGGCGCCATTGGGGCCGATGATGGTGGTCAGTTGCCCTTGCCCGACCTTCAGGGAGACATCCCACAACACATTGATGGCGCCATAGCCGGCGCGCAGGTTGGTGACTTCAAGCATGGTCAGGCTCCGGTATAGCTCTTGATGACGGCGGGATCGCTGAACACCTGGGCCGGTTTGCCCTCGGCGATGAGCTGGCCGAAATTGAGCACGGCCACGCGATGGCACAGTTGGCTGATGGTCTCGATGTCGTGCTCGATGATGACGATGCCCACCGCAAAGGCTTCGTGCAAACCCTTGAGCATCTGCATGAAGCGGCGCTTGCCGTTGGTCTCCAGACCGGCCAGCACTTCATCGAGCAATAGCAGCCGGGGCTGGGTCGCCAGGGCCTTGGCCACTTCCAGTGCCTTGAGTTCGGTCAGGGCCAGTTCGCTGGCGGCATCGCGGTCGGCCTTCTCCGCCAGTCCGGTGAAGGCCAGCACCTCGGCGATCTTGCTCTCATCGACGCGGCCGGTGGCAAAGCGCTGCGCCACGATCAGGTTCTGGCGCACCGTCAGTTCATGCATGGGCTGCGGAATCTGGAAGGTACGGCCTATCCCCAGGCGGGCGCGCCGATGCAGCGGGGCATGCAGGATATCGGCACCGTTGAAGCGGATGGCCCCGCTGGTCGGCCGCACCAGCCCGGAGATGGCGTTGAAGAGTGTGGTCTTGCCGGCGCCATTGGCGCCCACCAGCCCGACCACGTCGCCGCTGCCGACCTCCAGCGAGACTTCGTTGACGGCGGTCAGGCCGCCGAAGCGCACCGATACCTTGTCAAGTTGCAGCATGCTTGCTCCTCGTGAACTTGCCCTTGAACAGCTTGCGCAGCAGCGGCAGCAGGCCATCCGGACTGAAGACGATCATCGCCACCAGCAAGCCGCCCAGCACCAGCTGGTGGCCGGAGGGGATGATGTTCTTGAACACCAGCTGGTCCAGCAGGTAGACCACCACGGCGCCGACCACCGGGCCGGTGATGCTGCGGTAGCCACCGAAGATGGCCGCCACGATGGGGATGGTGACCCACAGGGCGCTGAAGGCGTAGTCCGGCTCCAGGAAGCTGATGTAGTGCGCATTGAACGCCCCCACCACGCCGCACATGAAGGCCGACAGCAGCAGCATCATGCCCTTGAGCACGAGGCTGTTGACACCGACCACGCGGGTGGCATCCTCGCTCTCGTGCATGGCGCGCAAGGCCAGGCCGTAGTGACTCTCGCGCAGGCGGGCATAGATCACGGCAAACACCAGCACGATGAACAGGATCACGAAATACGCGCCAATCTTGCTGGACAGGTCCAGCCCCGGCAGCGTGGGCAACGGGGGGATGCTGGAGAGCCCGCCGGAGCCGCCGGTCATGGAGGTCCACTCCGTGGCCAGGATGCGGAAGATATGGGCGTAGGCCAGGATCGCCAGGGCAAAATAGGGACCGCGCAGGCGCAGTACCGGCAACATCGCCAGCGCCGCCACCAGCGCCCCGACCCCGCCCAGCAGCAAGGCCACCAGCACCGGCACGCCGAACTTCATGCTCAGCACCGCCGAGGTATAGGCGCCCACGCCGAAGAAGGCGGCGTGGCCGAAGCTGATCATGCCGCCCAGGTTGCCCAGCAGCGCCCATGACAGGGCGATGCCACCGATCACCATCGAGGCCACCAGCAGGCTCATCACGTAGTGGTCCTGGGCAAACAGCAGCGGTCCGCCCACGCACAGGGCCAACAGGGCCAAGAGGCTGGTCTTGCTCATGGTCGTTTTCATGGTCGTCTGCATGCTCATCCTCGTCTTCCCCGTACCCCGAACAAGCCATTGGGCATGATGAACAACACCAGCAGGAACAATCCCATGCCGGCCAGTTCCTGCAAGGCCGAGCTGGCCAGGGTCACCGTCAGCGCCTCGGCCACGCCCAGCAACACCGCCCCGATCAGCACACCGGGGATCGAGCCGACCCCGGCCAGCACCGTGATGATGAAGGCCTTGACCGTCAGCACGCCGCCATAGGCCGGGCTGATGACGCCATAGCTGAACAGCGCCACGCCGGCGAACGCGGCCAGGATGCCGGCCACGATGAAGGACACCAGTTCGGTATAGCCGGGATTGATGCCCATGAGCTTGGCGGCATCGCGGTTGCTGGAGACGGCCCGCACCGCGCGGCCATACCAGCTGCGCGAGAGCCACCACCACAGGGCCGCCATCATGACCAGGCTCACGCCGAAGAACAGCACCTCGCTGCGCATGCTGTAGAAGGGACCGAGCACGAAGGCTTCCTGCATCCATTCGGAGCTGGTGGAGCGGATGTCCGCCTTCCAGACCAGCAGCATGCCGTTGGTGAGGATCACGCCTATGCCATAGGTGAGGATGAGCGAATTGATCTCGCGGTCCTTCTTGATGCGACCCACCACGAAATACACCAGCGCCGAGGTCAGGCACACCACCACCAGCGCAATCGGGATGGCCAGCACCGGGTTCAGGCCCAGGCCGGACTCCACCGAGTAGGCGATGTAGGCCGATAGCAGCACCAGCTCGCCCTGCGCCAGGTTGATCACCCGCATGGCGCCGAACACCAGCGCCAGTCCCAGGGCAATGAGGGCATACGAGCCCCCCTGCAGCAGCCCCGAGTACAGGGCTTGCAGTATCAGTTCACTCATATCTGCATTCCGTTGGATTGAACGCGGGCGCGACCGCCACTGCTGCCCCTGGCAGCCAGTGCGCGCGCCCGGTGGGCATTACCAGGGTACGGCCGGGTAATTCATCTTGCCGGTGGCGGCGGCCTTGGGCCAGACGATGGCCACCTTGTTGCCCTGATGCTGCCCCATGTTGTGGGTGAAGTTCAGGTTGTCGCCATTGCTGCCGAACTGCACACGGCCGATCAGGGTCTCGCGGTCGGTCTTGCGCATCTCCTCGGCCACGCCGCCCTTCTTCAGCGTCCCCTTGTCGGCGGCGCGGGCGATGGCTTCGAACAGCAGCATCGATTGCACATAGCCGAACTGGCCGAGGTAGTCAGGCTCCTTGTTGTACAGGCGACGATAGGTCTCGTCGAAGAGCTTGCCATCGGCCGTGGTGAACTGGGCCGGATACGGCAGCAGCGCCGTGCCGTAGACATTGGGCACCAGGTCGGGGAAGTCGGCGGCCATCTTGGGCGTGGCCAGCGACCACACGCCGACCATGGCCTTGACGGCGGGCTTCAACACGCGCGTGGCGCGCAGGATGCCGACGTAGTCGTTTTCATAGCCGATCATGGCGATGACCTCGGGCTTGTCCTGCAGCTTGATCTTGTTGATGATGGGCTTGAAGTCGCTGATGGCGGGATCGAAGGCATGCGCCGTCACCTTCAGCCCCTTGGCAGCCCAGGCCTTTTCCAGGTCCTTGGCCAGCGCGGCGGTGGCTTCCTTGGTCGAATAGACGATCGAGACCGAGCGCGCATTCATGTCGTCCAGCAAGCCCACCATGGCCTTCTGGTAACCGGCCACGTTGTTGATGCGGAAGAAGTTCTTGCGGCCGCTACTGACCAGGTTGTCATCCACGCCGCCCGAGGTCACGTAGACCAGGCCGGCCTTGGCAGCGGCGTCGGCCGCCGGGGCGATGTTGTTGGAACCGTAGCCACCGGTGACGGCCAGCACGCCATCGCCGGCCAGCTTCTCGACGGCGGCAATGGCCTTGGCCGGGGCCGATTCGTCATCGATGGTGACCAGCTTGACCTTGTGCTTGCCATTGGTCTTGTTGAACACCTCGGCGGCCACGTTGATGCCCTCCTGCATGCCCGAGCCGACCCGCGCCAGGCTGCCGGTCAGCGGGATCTCCACGCCCACCTTCAGTTCTTCGGCCCCGGCCGTACCGGCCACCAGCGCCGAGGCTGCCCAGGCCAGCACGGCCAGTCGCTTGATGCCTTGATACCTGCTTGTCATTGTCTCCACCTCTTTGGTCTGATGAAAGTGATGCAGCCGATCTGCCCGGGGGACGATATCCGCCACCCGCGCGACCCGCTTCAGCGATAGGCACCCTGCGTCAGGACGCACGTTTCCCCGCCGGGATGGGACGCAAGCTCCCGCCCCGGCCAGATCACGTCTCTGGCCAGTCTGTGACGGCGTTGGCGAAAGTCCTGTCCAGGCGGGACAGGATGCGCATGACGCCTATTGCTGAAAGGGGTCGCTCAAGACCCGAACGGCTGTTTTTTTTATTGTGGTGTTGCGGTGCTGCCGAATTGCCGGAACCGGTCAGCCGGTTCTCTCTGTCTTCATACCTGCTTGCAATGATTCTTTGCGGTGATCCGCCTGCCGCTCGGCTCAGTGCCGTCCCATGCTGGTTTCCACCGAGCGCACCACCGCCACCAGGCGCGGACCCAGGTCTTCCATGAGCATCTCGCGGGTGAGCATGAAGGCCGGGCCGCCGCAGTTGAAGGCCATCACCTTCTCTTCGTTGGCGTCGATCATGGGGACGCCGACGGCGCTGATGGTCTTTTCCCACTCGCCCACCGAGATGCAGAAACCGTAGTCCTGGAAATCCCGGAAGGCCTGCTCGATCCCCGCCTTGACCTTGGGCCATTGCTCTTCATTGCGCAGGCGGATGTGGTCCATCAGGAAATCGCGCTCGTTCTGCGGCAGGGCGCACAGCAAGGCGCGCCCCATCGAGGTCGTGGCCAGCGGAATGCGTGAGCCCACGTCGCGCCGCAGGGTCACGGCCGACTGGCCGCGCGTGGCTTCGATGTAGACCATGCTGAGACGGTCGCGGATACCCAGGGCGACGTTGCACTGGGAATAGTCGGCCAGCTCCTGCATGGCTGGCCGCGCCAGCTTGCGCACATCCATGCCGGAGAGCAGCGAGTAACCCAGCGCCAGCACGCCCGAGCCAAGCTGGTAGCGGCCCTGGTCTTCCGAATATTCGAGATAGCCCAGGCGGGTAAGGGTATGGGTCAGGCGCGAGATGGTCGGCTTGGGCAGGCCGGTGCGCTTGGCCAGTTCGGTATTGGTCAGGTAGATCTCGCCGGGACGGAAGCAGCGCAGGATTTCCAGGCCACGCGCCAGGGCATTGACGAACTGCCGGTCGTTGCTCTCATCCTCACCCTTGAACGCCAGAATCTCATCCATCCTTCACTTCTCCGTTTTCCACTCGTCCGGGCGCTGCCGGTGACCCGACTTGCCCTCATTGGCAGTGGAATGTACACACCTCGATTCGCACTGTCAATTATTTGCGAACGCGTGTTCCGCTGTGCAAAACAAGAAGATTTCATCTGAGGCAAAAAGGCCGCGCCGCAAAGAAATTGCACGCACCGGCAAAGGCCTTCCTGGCCGCAAAGCCCCGCCCCACAAGGGCATCGGAGGCAGATGGCGTACCGGTGAGCGCCACCCCGCACCCGGTTTACACACGGGAAGCAAATGAGGTATCGTTGGCGATCAAATCAATTTGCGAACTTGAGTTTCGCTATGCGAACCAACTAAAACAGGAGATCCCGACATGTCTGCCCAACACGCCGACCATGGCGCCCCCGTCCACCTTGCGCGCAGCGGTGCCATCCTGGTGGTGACCATCGACAATGCCCCGGTCAACGCCCTGGGCGTCGCCGTCCGTCGTGGCATCCTGGCGGCCATCGAGGAAGGGGATGCCGATCCCGAGATCGCCGCCCTCCTGCTGGTGGGCGCCGGGCGCAACTTCATCGGTGGCGCCGATATCCGTGAATTCGGCAAGCCGCCGCAAGCGCCCCTGCTGACCGAGCTGTGCAACCGTATCGAGGCCTGCCGCAAGCCGGTGCTGGCCGCCATCCATGGCGCAGCCCTGGGCGGTGGCCTGGAAGTGGCGTTGGCGGCGCATTACCGTCTGGCCATGCCCGACGCGCGCCTGGGCTTGCCGGAGGTGCAACTGGGCCTGCTGCCCGGCGCCGGCGGTACCCAGCGTGCGCCGCGCCTGATCGGGGCGGCAGCCGCGCTGGAGATGATGCTCAGCGGCCGCCACCTGGGCGCGCCGGAAGCGCTCGCGCTGGGCCTGGTGGACAGCCTGGGAGAAGGCACCGACACCACCGCCGCTGGCCTGCGCGCACTCGATGCGCTGCTGCAGGCCCGGGCCCCGGTGCGCCGCACCCGCGACGCCGGCGCGCTGGCCGACCGGGCGGCCACCCTGGCCGCCATCGAGGCGGTGCAGGCCGAGGCCGGCAAGAAGTGGCGCGGCCTGTTTTCGCCCCTGAAGATCATCGAAGCGGTACAAGCCGCCGCCACCCTGCCCTTCGACGACGGCCTGGCGCTGGAGCGCAAGCTGTTCCTGCAATGCCTGGACAGCCCCCAGCGCGCCGGCCTCATCCACGCCTTCTTCGCCGAACGCGAAGTCCAGAAAGCACCCGAGACCCGCCATGCCAAGCCACGCGCCATCGCCAGCGTGGGCGTGGTCGGCGGAGGCACCATGGGCGCGGGCATCGCCGTGGCCGTGCTCGATGCCGGCCTGCCGGTGACCATGATCGAACGCGACGACGCCGCCCTGCAACGTGGCCGCGCCCATGTGGAAAAAGTCTACGACGCCCAACTGGCCAAGGGCCGGATCACCGCCGAGGCCCGCAGCGCCGTGCTGGCCCGCCTGCAGGGCAGCACGCGCTATGAAGACCTGGCCGCAGCCGATGTGGTCATCGAGGCCGTGTTCGAAGACCTGGCCGTCAAGCAGGCCGTGTTCGCCGAGCTGGACCGCGTGTGCAAACCCGGCGCCGTGCTGGCCACCAATACCTCCTATCTCGATATCGATGCCATCGCCGCCAGCATCACGCGGCCGGCCGACGTGATCGGGCTGCATTTCTTCTCGCCGGCCAATGTCATGAAGCTGCTGGAGATCGTGGTGCCGCGCCAGGTCGCCGATGACGTGGTGGCGACCGCCTTCGAACTGGCCAAGCGCCTGCGCAAGGTGCCGGTGCGCGCCGGTGTCTGCGATGGCTTCATCGGCAACCGCATCCTGGCCGTGTATCGCCAGGCCGCCGATGCCCTGATGGAAGATGGTGCCTCGCCCTACCAGATCGACCAGGCCGTGCGCGAATTCGGCTTTGCCATGGGCCCGTTCCAGGTGGCCGACCTGGCCGGCGGCGATATCGGCTGGGCCACCCGCAAGCGCCGCGCCGCCACCCGCGATCCGCGTGCGCGCTACGTGCAGATCGCCGACCGGCTGTGCGAGCGCGGCTGGTTCGGGCAAAAGACCGCGCGCGGCTATTACCTCTATGCCGACGGCGCCCGCACTGGCACGCCCGATCCGGAGGTGCTGGCCATCATTGATGCCGAACGCCAGCGTGCCGGCGTCTCGCCGCGCAGCTTCAGCAACGAGGAAATCCTGCGTCGCTACCTGGCCGCGATGATCAACGAGGGCGCCAACGTCGTGCACCAGGGCATCGCCTTGCGGCCGCTGGACGTGGACGTGACCTTCCTGCACGGCTACGGCTTCCCGCGCTATCGCGGCGGGCCGATGAAGTACGCCGACATGGTGGGGCTGCCGGCAATCCTGGCCGATATCCGCGCCTTCGCCCAGGAAGACCCGCTGTTCTGGACACCGTCACCACTGCTGGTGGCGCTGGTCGAACGCGGCGCCAGCTTCGAGTCGCTCAACCAGGCCGGCTGAACCAGGCGACTGAACTGAGCAGCCACAGGACACGGACTGCGCCCTGACGGCGCAGTCCACAGCATTCAAGACCACACTCCAGGAGACCTCCATGATGCGGGAAGCCGTCATCGTCGCCACCGCCCGTACGCCCCTGACCAAGGCGCATCGCGGCGAATTCAACATCACCCCGGGCCCGACCCTGGCCGCCTTTGCCGTGCGCGCCGCGGTCGAACGTGCCGGCCTCGACCCGGCCCAGATCGAGGATGCCATCCTCGGCTGCGGCTATCCGGAAGGCACGACCGGCCGCAACATCGCCCGCCAGGCCATCGTGCGCGCCGGGCTGCCGATCGGCATCGCCGGCACCACCGTCAACCGCTTCTGCGCCTCCGGCCTGCAAGCCATCGCCATGGCGGCTGGCCGCATCGTGGTCGACGGCGCCGAGGCCATGATCGCCGGTGGTGTCGAAAGCATCTCCCAGATCCGCAGCCGCAGTGCCACCGATAGCGGCGATAGCGGCATGGACCCGTGGATCGTCGAGCACAAGCCGGCGCTGTACCTGCCCATGATCGAGACCGCCGACATCGTCGCGGCGCGCTATGGCATCAGTCGCGAGGACCAGGATCGATTTTCCGAGGCCAGCCAGCGCAAGACCGCCGCCGCCCAGGAAGCCGGTCGCTACCGCGACGAAATCATCGCCTGCACCACCACCATGCAGGTCACCGACAAGGCCAGCGGCCAGACCAGCCTGCGCGAGGTCACGGTGGCGGCCGACAACTGCAACCGTCCCGGCACCACCTTCGAGGCGCTGGGCAAGCTGGCACCGGTGATGGGGCCGGAGCAGTTCGTCACGGCCGGCAATTCCTCGCAGCTCTCCGACGGGGCCTCGGCCTGCGTGATGATGGAAGCGCGCGCCGCCGAACGCGCCAACCTGCCGGTGCTGGGCGCCTTCCGGGGCCTGGCGGTGGCCGGTTGCGAGCCCGACGAGATGGGCATTGGCCCGGTGTTTGCGGTACCGCGCCTGTTGGCGCGCCATGGCTTGAGCGTGGACGACATTGACCTGTGGGAACTCAACGAAGCCTTCGCCTCGCAAGCCCTGTATTGCCAGCGCCGCCTGGGCATTCCCGATGAGCGCCTCAACGTCAATGGCGGCGCCATCTCCATCGGCCATCCCTTCGGCATGACCGGTGCCCGCCTGGCCGGCCACGTGCTGCTGGAAGGCCGGCGCCGGGGCGCGCGCTATGCGGTGGTGACCATGTGCATTGCCGGCGGCATGGGTGCGGCCGGCCTGTTTGAATTCTATTGAGTATCTAAGTCATCGAGGAGTCTGGAATGGATCTGAATTTCACCCCGGCCGAAACCGCCTTCCGCGACAGCGTGCGCGCCTTCCTGGCCGAGAAGCTGCCGGCGTCGCTGGCCGAGAAGGTCGCCAGCGGCAAGCACCTGAGCCGCGACGACATGGCCCAATGGCATGCCATCCTCAACGAACGCGGCTGGCTGGCCAACCACTGGCCCAGGGAATACGGCGGCACCGGCTGGAGCGTCATCGAGAAGTTCATCTTCGAACATGAATGCTGCCTGGCCAATGCCCCCCGGGTCGTGCCTTTCGGCGTGAACATGCTGGGACCGGTGCTGATCAAGTACGGCAACGAGGCCCAGAAACGCCACTGGCTGCCGCGCATCCTCAATGGCCAGGACTGGTGGTGCCAGGGGTATTCGGAGCCCGGCGCCGGCTCCGACCTGGCCGCCGTGAAGACCCATGCGGTGCGCCAGGGCGATCACTACATCGTCAACGGCCAGAAGACCTGGACCACGCTGGGCCACTACGCCAACATGATCTTCTGCCTGGTGCGCACCAACCGCGAGGCCAAGAAGCAGGAGGGCATCAGCTTCCTGCTGATTGACATGGATGCGCCCGGCGTCGAGGTGCGCCCCATCATCACCCTCGATGGCGAACGCGAAGTCAACGAGGTCTTCTTCACCGACGTGCGCGTCCCGGTACAGAACCTGGTCGGCGAGGAAGACCGTGGCTGGAGCTGCGCCAAGTACCTGTTGACCTATGAGCGCACCAACATCGCCGGCATCGGTTTCTCGGTGGCGGCGCTGGAACGTCTCAAGAAGATCGCCCAGCGCCAGCAACGCAATGGCCGGGCGCTGGCCGAGGATCCCCTCTTCGCCGCACGCATGGCCAGGGTCGAGATCGATCTGGAGAACATGAAGACCACCAACCTGCGCGTCATCTCCGCCGTGGCCGGTGGCGGCGTGCCGGGCGCGGAAAGCTCCATGCTGAAGATCCGTGGCACCGAGATCCGCCAGGAGATCACCTCGCTCACGCGGCGCGCCATGGGCTCCTACGCCCGCCCCTATGAACGGCAGGCGCTGGAGGACGATTACCAGGGCCACACCCTGGGCCCCGAGGAAGCTGCCGGCGCCGCCGCGCATTATTTCAACAACCGCAAGCTGTCGATCTTCGGCGGCTCCAATGAAATCCAGAAGAACATCATCTCCAAGATGATCCTTGGCCTGTGAGGAACCCGACATGAATTTCGAGCACACCGAAGAACGCCGCATGCTGGCCGACAGCCTGCGCCGGCTGATCGCCGAACAATACGGCTTCGAGCATCGCAACCAGGTGATCCAGTCGGAGGCCGGCATGAGCCGCGCCATGTGGCAGCAACTGGCCGACATGGGCGTCATCGGCGCACTGCTGCGTGAAGCCGATGGTGGCTATGGCGGCGGCGGCTTCGATATCGCCGTGGTCTTCGAGGAAATCGGCCGCGGCCTGCTGGTGGAACCCCTGCTGGGCAGTGCCGTGCTGGTGGGCGAAGCCATCGCCAGCGCCGGTACACCGACCCAGAAGGCGCTACTGGAACAGATCATCGCCGGCCAGACCCTGGCCGCACTGGCGCACGACGAAGCCGACAGCCACTACGAACTGCACCACGTCACTACGCGCGCCGAGCAACAGGCCGACGGCCGCTGGCGCCTCGATGGCCACAAGGCGGTGGTGTTGCAGGCGCAGGCGGCCGACCTGTTCCTGGTCTCGGCGCGCAACGCCGGAGACAGCGACGACAGCGCGGGCATTTCGCTCTTCCTGGTGCCGGCCGGCACACCCGGACTGCAACTGCAGGACAGCGCCACCATCGACGGCGGCCGTGTGGCCGACCTGCTGCTGCAGGGCGTGACGCTGGCGCCGGACGCCCTGCTGGGCCAGGCCGGCGACGCCGCCGCGCTGCTGGAACGGGTGATCGGACGCGGCATCCTGGCACTGTGCGCCGAAGCGCTGGGCGCCATGGAAGTCGCCAAGACCGCCACGCTGGACTACCTGCGCACGCGCAAGCAGTTCGGCCTGCCCATCGGCAGCTTCCAGGCCCTGCAGCACCGCATGGCCGATCTGCTGCTGGAGGTGGAGCAGGCACGCTCGGCCGTCATCAATGCCGCTGCCGCGCTGGAAGCCGACCGCGTGACCCGCGAACGCGCACTGTCGGCGGCCAAGTTCAGCATTGGCCGCATCGGCGCCCTGGTGGCCGAAGAGTCGATCCAGCTGCACGGCGGCATCGGCATGACCTGGGAACTGCCGCTGTCGCACTACGCCAAGCGCCTGGTGATGATCGACCACCAGCTCGGCGACGAAGACCATCACCTGCAGCGCTACATCGCACTGGGCGAGGAAGGTCGAACATGAGCACGGTCCTGCGTGAACAGCAGGGGGCGGTGCGCATCCTGGTCAATCATGATCCGGCCACGCGCAATGCCATCAACGCCGACCTGTACCTCGCCCTCACCAGCGCACTCGACGAAGCCGAGGCCGATCCCCGGGTGGCCGCCATCGTGCTCACGGGGGCTGGCGGATTCTTCTGCTCGGGGGGCGACCTGCGCCTGCTGGCGCAGCGCCGCGCCATGACGCCCGGGCAGCGGCGCGAACGGCTGGAGGGCTTGCATGATCTGATCCGCCGCATCGGCCGCTGCGGCAAGCCGGTGATCGCCGCCGTCGAGGGCGGTGCCGCCGGTGCCGGGCTGTCGCTGGCGCTGGCCTGCGACATGCTGGTCACCACGCGCGAGGCGCAGTTCTCTGTCGCCTATGTGAAAGTGGGCCTGACACCCGATGGCGGTGCCACGGCCTTCCTGGCGCAGTTCCTCTCGCGCCAGCAACTGACCCAGCTGTGCCTGTCCGGCGAACGCTTCGACGGCGCACGGCTGCATGCCATGGGTGCCGTCAACCAGCTGGCCGAACCGGGCCAGGCACTGGCGACTGCCGTCGCGCTGGCGGCCACCCTGGAGGCCGGGCCGGCGCGAGCCATGGCGCGCATCAAGGACTTGTGCCATCACGCCTATGGTGCGACGCTGGCACAACAGCTGGACCTGGAAGCGCAGCACATGGTGGTCTCCCAGGGCGACGACGAAGCCGCCGAGGGCATCGGTGCCTTCCTGCAGAAGCGGCCGGCCGATTTTCGCCGCTTGCGGTCCGCTGCGCCAGACGACGATGGACGATGACGGGCGAGGACGTCCGCTGAACGATAGTCAACCATAACAACAATGCCAGGATGCCCGCTGTAGCCAGTGGCGCATCCTGTCCAATGAGGAGAATTCATGTCTGAACAGACCCTAGCCCTGCCCCTGGCCGGCGTGCGCGTGCTGGACCTGTCGCGCGTGCTGGCCGGTCCCTGGTGTGCCATGGTGTTGGGCGACCTCGGCGCCGAAGTCATCAAGGTCGAACATCCGGTACGCGGCGACGACACCCGCGACTGGGGTACCCGCATCGGCTCCACCGAGACTGCCTATTTCAACAGCGTCAACCGCAACAAGCGCTCCATCAGCGTCGACCTGCAGACCGAGGAAGGCCAGCAGATCGTGCGCGATCTGGCACGCCAGAGCGATGTGGTGATCCAGAATTTCAAGTTCGGTGGCGTGCACAAGTTCGGGCTGGATTACGAGACCCTGCGCCGCGACAATCCCGGCCTGGTGTATTGCTCCATCACCGGCTACGACAGCAGTGGCACCGAGGCTAGCCGGCCGGGTTACGACCTGGTGATCCAGGGCGAATCCGGCCTGATGTCGCTCAATGGCGAGGCCACCCAGCCGCCGCTGAAACTGGGCGTGGCCGCCGTGGACCTGTTCACTGGCATGTATTCGGCGCAGGCGGTACTGGCCGCGCTATACCAGCGCAACCAGACCGGCCAGGGCCGCCACGTGGAGATGGCGCTGTTCGACTGCGGCGTGATGATCACGTCCTACTATGGCCTGGAAGCGCTGATCCTGGGCGAGGACCCGCCGCGCTACGGCAACGCCCATCCCTCCATCATTCCCTATGGCGTCTTCGATGCCGCCGATGGCCGGCTGGTCATCACGGTGGGCACCAACAGCCAGTACCAGCGCTTCTGCCACAGTGTCATCGAGCGCCCCGACCTGGCCGAGGATGATCGCTTCAAGACCAATGTCAGCCGTGGCAAGCACCGCGATGTGCTGGTGCCGGAAATCAATCGCGAACTGAAGGCGCGCAAGCGCGCCGATCTGCTGGAGAAGCTGCACCAGGCCGGCATTCCCTGCGGCGAAGTGCTGGGCCTGCACGAAGCCCTGACCAGTCCACGCGCCACCGCCGCCGGGCTGGTCAGCACCCAGCCGCATGCCGAAGTGGGCAGCGTGAAGGTACTGGCGCCGCCCTATCGCTTCGATGGCGAGCGCCTGCCGGTACGCCAGGCGCCGCCCTCGCTGGGCGAAGGCACCGCGGAAGTGCTGCAATCCTTGCTGGGGATGGATGAGGCGCGCATCGCCGCGCTGCGTGAGCGCGGCGTGCTGTGATCTGTCGGTGAGGGGTAGGCAGTGTGAGAGGTGATGACAGGCCGCCTGGTTGGCGGCCTGTCGTCATATCGCCCTAGTTGGCGAAGGCGGCCAGGCCGGTGATGGCGCGGCCGATGATGAGGGCGTGCACGTCATGGGTGCCCTCGTAGGTGTTGACCACTTCCAGGTTCACCAGGTGGCGGGCCACGCCGAACTCGTCGCTGATGCCATTGCCGCCCATCATGTCGCGCGCCAGGCGGGCGATGTCCAGTGCCTTGCCGCAGCTGTTGCGTTTCATGATGGAGGTCTGCTCGATGCAGGCATTGCCGGCATCCTTCAGGTGGCCCAGGCGCAGGCAGCCTTGCAGGCCCAGCGAGATCTCGGTGAGCATGTCGGCCAGCTTCTTCTGTACCAGCTGGTTGGCCGCCAGCGGACGGCCGAACTGCTGGCGGTCCATGGTGTAGCGGCGCGCGCGTTCGTAGCAATCCTCGGCCGCTCCCAGCGCACCCCAGGCAATGCCGTAGCGGGCGCTGTTGAGGCAGGTGAAGGGACCCTTCAGGCCGCGCACCTCGGGGAAGGCGTTCTCCTCCGGACAGAACACATTGTCCATGACGATCTCGCCGGTGATGGAGGCACGCAGCCCCACCTTGCCGTGGATCGCCGGGGCCGACAGGCCCTTGCTGCCCTTGTCCAGGATGAAACCACGGATATCGCCGGCATCATCCTTGGCCCACACCACGAAGACATCGGCCACCGGGCTGTTGGTGATCCACATCTTGCTGCCGGTGAGACTATAGCCGCCCGCCACCTTGCGCGCGCGGGTGATCATGCTGCCGGGGTCGGAGCCGTGATTGGGTTCGGTCAGGCCGAAGCAGCCTATCCACTCCCCGCTGGCCAGCTTGGGCAGGTACTTCTGCTTCTGGGCTTCGCTGCCGAAGGCATTGATGGGGGTCATCACCAGCGAGGACTGCACGCTCATCATGGACCGATAGCCGGAATCGACCCGTTCGACCTCACGGGCGATGAGGCCATAGCAGACATAGTTCAGGCCGGCGCCGCCGTACTGCTCGTCGATGGTGGCGCCCAGCAGGCCCAGCTCGCCCATTTCGCGGAAGATGCCCACGTCCATCTTCTCGTGGCGGAAGGCCTCCAGCACACGCGGGGCCAGACGGTCCTGGCAATACGCCTGGGCGGCGTCGCGCACCTGGCGTTCGTCGGCGCTCAACTGCTGCTCCAGCAGGAGCGGGTCAGCATGGTCAAAGGAGATTCGGTTCTGCGATGCGGTCATGACGGTCTCGATTCGAAAGAAAAGGATAAAAGCACCCGATCCCGGCCAGCGCCGGGTATAGCTGAAATATAAGGAATCGGTACCGTCCCCGCAAACGAATTGTTTGCAACAACATGTGCTCTTTACGCACTTGTTGCAGGCAACAAAAAACCGCCTTCAGCCCAAGCCGCTGGGCAGCCGATAATCGCGCGCCTGCTGCTCCAGCCAGTCCTGGAACAGCCGCAGCAAAGGCCGCTCGGATTTGCGCTCGGGATAGATCAGGTAGTAGGAGTGCGTGCTCAGGTAGTCATGGTCGACCGCCACCGTCAACAAGCCCTGGCGCAGCTCGTCCTCGATCAGGAAAGGCGGGATCAGGGCCACGCCCATGCCGACGATGGCAGCCTGGGTCAGCATGGAAAACAGCTCCAGTTGCGTGCCCACCAGATCGTTCTGCACCTGCATGCCGAAGGAGGCAAACCATTGCCGCCAGACATAGGGGCGGGTGCTCTGTTGCAGCAGGGGATAGTCCAGCAGTTGCGCCGCCGTGAGCTTGCGGCCCTGCCCGATCAGCGCGGGGCTGGCGACGGCCACCATGCTCTCGCGCATCAGGAACACGCCCTCGGTACCGGGCCAGCTGGCCTGGCCGGCGTAGAGGGTGGCGTCCAGGTTGGTTTCCTCGAACAAGAAGGGGCGCGTGCGCGGCCGCAGGTTGACCGTGACGCCCGGATGCGCCTCCAGGAAGGAGCGCAGGCGCGGCAGCAGCCATTTGGTGGCAAAGGTGGGCATGACGCCCAGCTCCAGGGTATCGCCATGCCCATCGCGCGACATCAGGTGCAAGGCATCGCGCTCGATTTCATCGAGCCGCTGGCCGACCTGGTGGCTGTAGCTCACGCCCGCCTCGGTCAGCCGTACGCCACGCTTGGTGCGCCGGAACAGCTTCAGGCCAAGGAATTCCTCCAGCGCCGCCACCTGGCGGCATACCGCGCTCTGGGTGACCGCCATCTCGCTGGCGGCCTTGGTAAAGCTCTGGTGCCGTGCTGCCGATTCGAACACGGCCAGGGCCTGCGTGGAAGGGATCTTTCTGCGCATGAGGATGCTGTCAAAGAAGTGAGTTTTACGCACATCTTATTACAAGCGGCGTCCGCCAAGAAGCGCATCCTGCAAGCCTGTTTTTTTAACAATATCGCATGAAGCGATATCAATTCACGCATTGCCGCAGCGATTAATTTCATTGGATGGAATCCTTGCCCCTGATTAATATCCCACCCGATTCAGCCATGCGTGGACGGGACAACGCATCGGCGCCAGCCGACCGGCAATGGGAGCGGGACCGGCCGGGAGCTTGATCTTCGCATCTGGATCCGACACTGAAAACGATATAAATCGAATGCGAGGATGACATGATCTGGTTCTACAACCTGAACATCGCCAGGAAGCTGGCCTTGTCCTTTGCCGTGGTGATCGCGCTGGCACTGCTGCAGGGACTGTTTGCGATCAAGGAACTCAAGCAGGTCAACAATGCCTCCGGCGAGATCGTCAGCAAGTGGATGCCGGCCATGGATGCGGCACGCGCGATCCAGAGTTCGCTGCCGCCGCTGCGCCTGAACGAACTGGAACTGGTCACCGCCGTCACGCCCCAGGAGCGCAGCGCCGCCAACACCGCCATCAAGGCGCGCCTGGATGCGCTGGCCAAGCAGCGTACCCTCTACGAACAAGGCCTCTCCGAAGCCCAGGAAAAAGAGCAGTACGCGCAGTTCGCCAAGAACCTCGCCGCCTACGTCAAGGTCGATGAACAGCTGGCCGAGATGGCCGCCAACCAGCAATACGACGAGACCCGCGCGCTCTTCAATGGCGAATCGGCCAAGCTCTATCGCGCCATGCTGGGCAACCTCGATGCCATCGTCAAGATCAACGCCAGCGGCAGCGCCCGCGCCGATGAGGAAGCCTCCGGGGTCTTCCGTGGCGCCCAGCGCTGGATCGTCGGCCTGCTGGCCGCGACCGTGCTGATCGCCTCACTGCTGGCCTTCGTGGTGGCCACCAATGTCTCGCGGCCCCTGAAGGAAGCGGTGGAGATCGCACAGCGCGTGGCCCGTGGCGACCTGACGCTGCGCATCCGCCCGGCCGGTCGCGACGAGACCGGCGCCCTCATGGAAGCCCTGCGGGCCATGAACGAGAGCCTGCGCGACATCGTCAGCGAAGTGCGCCACGGCACCGAGACCATCAGCACCGCCTCGCACGAGATCGCCCGTGGCAACCTCGATCTCTCCAACCGCACCGAACAGCAGGCCGGCTCACTGGAAGAGACTGCCTCGGCCATGGAAGAGCTCACCTCCACCGTGACCCAGAACGCCGACAATGCGCGCCAGGCCAACCAGCTGGCCGCGACCGCCTCCGACATCGCCAGCCAGGGTGGCGAGGTGGTGGGTCAGGTAGTGCAGACGATGGAAGGCATTACCGAGAGCTCACGCCGCATCGCCGACATCATCAGCGTGATCGATGGCATCGCCTTCCAGACCAATATCCTGGCGCTCAATGCGGCGGTGGAAGCGGCCCGTGCCGGCGAGCAGGGACGAGGATTTGCCGTGGTGGCCTCCGAGGTGCGTTCGCTGGCGCAGCGCTCGGCCGGCGCCGCCAAGGAAATCAAGGGATTGATCGACGACTCGGTGCAGAAGGTTAGCGCCGGCAGCGCCCTGGTGGAACGCGCCGGCACCACCATGACGGAAGTGGTGGCGAGCGTGAGGCGCGTCACTGACGTGGTCGCCGAGATCAGCGCCGCTACCCAGGAACAGAGCGGCGGCATCAACGAAGTCAACCTGGCCATCACCCAGATGGATGAGACCACCCAGCAGAATGCCGCCCTGGTCGAACAGGCCGCAGCCGCCGCCGATTCCCTGAAGGGTCAGGCCGGCAGCCTGGCCGCCGTGGTGGGCAAGTTCAAGCTGGATTGAGCGGGGGGCTACGGCCCCGGTGTGATCCGGTGTGAGCCGATGTAATTCAGGCGCGCTCGAAATAACGCCGCGCCAGTGCCACCCAGTAGCGCACGCCCTCTTCGGTGACGTCATCGTTGAAGTCGTATTGCGGGTGGTGCAGCGATGGCGAAGCCCGGTCCTGCGGCGCATTGCCGATCAGGACGTAAGTCCCCGGACGCTCTTCGAGCATGAAACCGAAGTCTTCCGAGGTCATGTTGGCGGGGATGTCGTTGCGGATGCGCGCGTCGCCGAAGGTGGCGCGGATGACGTCTTCGCAGAAGGCGGTCTCGGCCGGCGTGTTAATCGTGGCCGGGTAATACTGGAAGTACTCCACCTCGACCTGGGCGCCATAGGCGCCGGCCAGCGCTTCGCACATCTGCTGGATATCGCGTTGCAGCTTCTGCTGCAGCGTGGACGACAGCGTGCGGATGGTGCCGCGCAGTTCGGCGCGATCCGGGATGACGTTGTCGGTGTCACCCGCATGGAACATGCACACCGAGATCACGGCCGGATCGACCGGATCCTTGTGGCGGGCGGCGATGGTCTGGCATTGCAAGACCATGGAACAGGCCAGCGGGATAGGATCGATCCCCAGGTGCGGTTGCGCCGCATGGGCGCCACGACCGGTGATGGTGATCTTCAGGCGCGAGCCGGCGGCCATGATGGGGCCGGTACGCAGACCGAAATGCCCGGCCGGCAAGCCCGGCCAGTTGTGCATGCCGAACACGGCCTCGGTGGGGAATTGCGTGAACAGGCCATCGTCGATCATCTTGCGCGCGCCCGCGCCGCCCTCCTCGCCCGGCTGGAACACGAAATGCACGCTGCCCGGCAGGCGCGGCATCTGCTTCAATACCCGTGCCGCGCCCAGCAGCATCACCGTGTGGCCGTCATGGCCGCAGGCGTGCATGACGCCGTGGGTGCATGAGGCGTGGGCGAAGTCATTGGCTTCCTTGATGGGCAGGGCATCCAGGTCGGCGCGCAACACGATGCCGGCGCGTGCCGGGTCGGTCCCCGGCAGGCTGGCCACCACACCGGTGCCGCCCAGGCCACGCACGACCTCGTATCCTAGCGCCTGCAGTTCGCCGGCCACCACGTCGGCGGTGCGATGTTCTTCGAAGCGCAGTTCGGGATGGGCGTGCAGGTCGCGGCGCAGGCTGGCCCAGTGGGCGCGATGTTCGCTGAAGGTGTGATCGGGGATATCCATGCCGGGGGCTTTCTGCGGGGTCAACAAGTCAACAGGTCAAAGGGAAGTCAGGCATAGTACCCGAGGACGGACTTGGTCTCCATGTACTCCTCCATCCCCTCCACGCCATACTCGCGGCCGTTGCCGGACTGCTTGTAGCCGCCGAAGGGTGCCTGCGGATCCCAGGCCGGATAGTTCAGGTGCACCTGGCCCGACTGGATACGTGCCGCCACCGCGTGCAGCTGGGCCTTGTCGCTGCCCTGCACATGCGCGCCCAGGCCATAGACGGTGTCGTTGGCGATGGCGATGGCTTCTTCCACGGTGTCGTAGGGCAGGATCGCCAGCACCGGGCCGAAGATTTCCTCCTGCGCGATCACCATGTCGGTATGCACGTCGGAGAAGATGGTGGGACGTGCGAAATATCCCTGCTCCAGCCCCTCTGGCCGCCCCGGCCCGCCCACCAGCAGGCGCGCGCCATCCTGCAGGCCGGCCTCGATCATCTGCTGGACCCGCAGGAACTGGGCGCGATTGGCCAGCGGTCCATGGGTGGTGGCGGGGTCAGCGGGATCACCGACCCGCATCTGCGCCACCGCTGCCAGCGCCAGCTCATGCACGCGGTCCAGCTGGCTGCGCGGCACGATCAGGCGCGTCGGTGCGCTGCACGACTGGCCCATGTTGCGAAACGCCGCCGCCACGCCGGGCGGGATGGCGCGTGCCAGGTCGGCGTCGGGCAAGACCAGGTTGGGCGACTTGCCGCCCAGCTCCTGCGCCACCCGCTTGACGGTGGGCGCGGCGGCCTGGGCCACCAGCACGCCGGCGCGGGTGGAGCCGGTGATGGAGACCATGTCCACCTGCGGATGGGCAGACATGGCCGCCCCCACCTCCGCCCCGCTGCCATTGACCAGGTTGAAGACACCCGCCGGGATGCCAGCCTCATGGACGATCTCGGCAAACAGCAGGGCCGACAGCGGCGACAGCTCGCTGGGCTTCAAGACCACCGTGCAGCCGGCCGCCAGTGCCGGACCGACCTTGGCGGTGATCTGGTAGATCGGCCAGTTCCAGGGCGTGATCAGGGCGCATACGCCGATGGGCTCGCGCAGGATCGCGGTGGTGCCACGCGGGCGGATGAAGGGATAGCTGGCCAGGTTTTCGCTGGCCACGCGCAGGTGTTCGGCTGCCAGCGGCACATGGGCGCTGCGGGCATAGCTGATGGGCGCGCCCATTTCCAGCGTGAGGGCCTGGGCGAACAGCTCGGTGCGTTCCAGCAGCAGGCCATGCAGGCGCGCCAGCGTGGCGGCACGCTGCGCCGTGGGCGTCGCCGACCACGCCGGGAAGGCGCGGCGCGCAGCCTGCACGGCGCGCTCGACGTCGCGCGCGTCACCCAGGGCGATCTCGCACAGGATCTCTTCGGTGGCCGGGCAGACCACGGCGGCGCGTTCACGGCCTTCGGGGGCTAGCCACTGGCCGTCGATGTACAGCTGCTCCAGCCGGCCCGCTTGCCGTAGTTGATGTACGGGGGATGTCATGAGGATGTGTCCTAGAAGTCGGCGACCTTGCCCCATGCCGAGGCGGCAAAGCGGCTCGGATGGTAAGGACGTGGATCGACGATGGGCGTGGCACCGGTGGCCAGGTCGGCGATCAGGTGGCCGGCGCCGGGGCCGATGCCAAAACCGTGACCGGAGAAACCGGCCGCCAGGATCAGTCCGGGCACTTGCGCCGTCTCGCCAATGCCGGGGACACCATCGGGCGTGCTATCGACATAGCCGGCCCAGGTGTGCGTGACCCTGGCATTGCGCAGCTCGGGCAGCAGTTCGATGGCGCGGCGGTGGGTGGCGCGGATGGCCACCGGATCGGCCTTGGGATCGAGCACGCGCATGCGCTCCATCGGTGTGGGTGCATCCAGGCGCCAGCGCGATAGGGTCTCGTGACCGCTGCGCAGCGCCTCCAGGCCACCCGGCGACAGGCTGCGCCAGCGCTTGGCGAACATAGGAATGAACTGCGGCGAGAAGCGCAGGAACTGCCCGGTCGGATCGACCCGCGCGCGACCGCTGATGGCCAGCGCATAGGAACCGTCGCTGCGCCGCGTGGCCGCCACCCCCGAGGTGAACAGCGCGCCCGGCAGTGGCTGCTCCATGGGTGCCACGCTCATGATGGATTGCCGTACCGAGGCCTGCGGGAAGCGGATGCCCAGCTGGCGACAGAATGAGGAAGCCCAGGCGCCGCCGGCCAGCACGGCGGTGCGGGTCTTGATGACGCCGGCCTCGGTGACGACCGCAGAAAGCCGTCCGCCTTCCATCTCGATGCCGCGTGCCGCGCATTGCTGGATGACGCTGCCGCCCAGCTTGACCACGGCCCGGGCTACCGCCGGGGCGGCCTTGACCGGGTCGGCGGTGCCGTCGGTGGGCGAAAAGACGCCGCCCTTCCAGCCACGGCCGGTGGCGTGACCGCGTTCGCCGGCCTGTTTGCTGTCGAGCATGTAGGTGGTCACGCCGGCGGTCTTGGCGAACTGGCCCCAGTTGGCCCAGCGCGTCAGTTCCTCGTCGTCATTGGACAGATAGAGCAGGCCGCAGCGGTTGAAGCCCGTATCCTCGCCGGACTCGGCGCTGAACTGTTCCCACAGGTCGATGCTCTTGGTGGCCATGGGCAGCTCGCGGGCGTCGCGGTTCTGCTGGCGGCACCAGCCCCAGTTGCGGCTGGACTGCTCGGCGCCGACCCAGCCCTTCTCGACCAGCACCACCGAGACGCCACGACGCGCCAGGTAGTAGGCGGTGAAGATGCCGATGATGCCGCCGCCGATCACGACCACGTCGGCCGAGGCGGGAGGTGTGGAGGGTGTTTGTACCCGGTTCAGCGGAGGCGACATGCTCATTTCTCCTCGCTGGCGGCCACGACGGTTTGCACCACATAGAACTTGGCCACGCGTTCGCGGCTCTCCCAGCCGATGAAGGCGCCTTGCGCCACGAAGATGGCATCGCCCGCGCCGACCGTTTCCACGCTGCCATCGGGCTGGGCAAAGTAGACGGTACCGTCGAGGATATGCATGAATTCATTGACCGGATGGGCGCGCACGATGCGGTGGTAAGGCGTGGCATCCCAAGTACCGGCGAGGTACTTGATGCTCTCCTCGTTGATGACATTGTCGCTGCGGCATTGCGGCACCGGGCCCAGCAGCAGCTTGGGATCCATCACCGTGGCCGAGGGCTTGAAGTTGGCCTCGGCACGCAGCGGGAACACGCCCGCCTGCGTGGCCTGCGCGCATTCGGCCGCGCAGAACATCACCAGCGCCTGCGAGGACGCCGTCACGCGCAGGGCCGTGCCCACGCCGATGACCATGCCGCTGCCCGGGGTCAGCACCAGCGGCGCGGCGCCGTCGGTTTCCACCGTCAGCTCGCCCTGTACCACGGTCAGGGTTTCCACATGCGGGAAGCGGGCGATCTCCAGCTTGCCCTCGAAGCGCAGGCGGCCGGCGCTCATGGCGCCACTGCCCTGCCAGGCGATCTCGCGCCAGGGGGCGAAAGGATCATCCTTGCCCAGGCCACCGGGGCGGAATGCGGTCGAAACGGGTGCGCCCGAGGCGCGGTACAACACCAGCACTGCAGTCATGTCTTCTCCTGGAGAAGGGCCGGCGACGGGCTCCAGTACCCAGTCGGCCGCGGCCCGGGGGGATTGCCTGCGAAGGACCGCAGGCATATCGTCAACTCATCAAATGGTCACACCTTCGACCGGCACCAATGGCGCCTGGGCGTCCTGCAGCTCGCTGTCGGAGCGGTGGCAGAGGATCTCGCCGCCATGCTCCATGTTGCGGCGACGCGGCGGCACCACATTGCATACGCCATCCACGCGCAAGGCGCAGCGCGGCAGGAAGGCGCAGATGTCGGGCGAGGCATCGACCGGTCCGATGGGTGGCAGCGTGCGCTGGCCTGCTCCACCGACCTGCTCCAGCCAGCCCTGCTGCATGGCCGGCACCGAGGACAGCAACAGGTGCGAATACGGGTGATAAGGCGGCGCCATCATCGCCTCGCGCGGACGGTTGGCGACCATGCGACCGGCATAGAGCACCACGATGTCATCGCAGATGGCGCGCACCGTGCTGATGTCATGGCTGATGAACATGTAGGACACCTGCAGCTCGCGGCGCAGCTCGGCCAGCAGTTCCAGGATGGCGGCGGCCACCACCGTATCCAGGGCCGAGGTGACCTCGTCGCAGAGGATCAGGTCGGGCTTGGCGGCCAGGGCGCGGGCCAGGTTCACGCGTTGCTTCTGGCCGCCCGAGAGTTCTCCGGGCAGGCGGTCGATGACGCTGGCGGGCAGGCGCACCAGGTCCAGCAGTTCAGCGGTGCGGCGGCGCATGGCCTCGCCCTTCAAGCCATGATAGAAGGCCAGCGGGCGGTTGAGGATGCGGCCGATGCTGTGGGCCGGGTTCAGCGCCGTGTCGGCGTTCTGGAATACGATCTGCACGCGGCGGAACTGTTCGCGGCTACGCCCTTCCAGGGTGGGCGAGAGGTTCTCGCCATCGAGCTGGATACTGCCGCGTGCCGGCGCGATCATGCCGGCCACGGCGCGCGCCAGGGTGGTCTTGCCCGAGCCCGATTCACCGATGATGCCCACGGTGCGGCCGCGCTCGATGGTCAGGTTGATATCGTCCAGGATACGCACGCCCGGCAGGCCCAGCCGGTCCGGTGCGCCGTAGCCGGCAATCAGGCCGCTGATGCGCAAGAGCGGCGCCTTGGCCTCGGCGGGCGCAGGCATATCGGCCGGCAGCACCTCACTCACATCACGTACCTGCGCCATGCGCTCGGCCGGCGAGGCTGCCGCCACCAGGCTCTGGGTATAGCTGTCGGTCGGCGCGTGCAGCACCTGGCCGGTCTGGCCGATCTCGCGCACGGCGCCATCGCGCAGCACGATGATGCGGTCGGCCATCTGCGCCACCACGGCCAGATCGTGCGAGACATAGACGGCGGTGGTGCCGAGTTCCTTGACCACGTTCTTGAAGGCGCGCAGCACCTCGATCTGGGTAGTCACGTCCAGGGCCGTGGTGGGTTCATCGAGAATCACCAGTTCCGGGTCGGTGATCAGGGCCATGGCCGCCATCACGCGTTGCAGCTGGCCACCGGAGACCTGGTGCGGATAGCGCTGGCCGATGTGATCCGGGTTGGGCAGCGCCAGCGCACGGAACAGCTCGATGGCCTTGCGCGTGGCCGTGGCACGGTCCATCACGCGGTGCTGCAGGGCGCTTTCGATGACCTGGTCCATCAAGGTACGGGCCGGATTGAAGGCCGCCGCCGCGCTCTGGGCGATGTAGGCGACGTGGTGGCCGCGCATGGCCAGCAAGGACTTTTCATCCATGCGGTCGATCTGGCGCTGGCCGATGCGGATCTGGCCTCCAGCGATGTGGCAGCCGGCCCGCGCATAGCCCAGCAGCGACAACGCGATGGTGGTCTTGCCGGAGCCGGACTCGCCGATCAGTGCCAGCACCTCGCCGCGCGCGACGCTGAAGCTGACATCCTTGACGATCTCCACCGAGGAGCCGTCATCCTTGCGGGCATCGACCCGCAGGCCGCTGACCTCCACCAGCGGCTGGCCCTGCCCGCTGGATGTGGCCGCCGCCGTCTTGCCGAGGAATTGGTCGAACTGCATCACGGGCTTACTCCTTGGCAGCGCGCTTGCCGCGCAGGTTATCGATCAACAGGTTCACGCCGATGGTGAGCGAGGCAATCGCCAGGGCCGGCATGATCACCGCCAGGGCGCCTTCGCCCAGGCCGGAAATGTTTTCGCGCACCAGCGAACCCCAGTCGGCGTCGGGCGGCTGCACCCCCAGCGAGAGGAAGCTCAGGCCGCTCAGCAGCAGCACCACGTAGACGAAGCGCAGGCCGAAGTCGGCCAGCACCGGGCGGATCATGTTGGGCAGCATCTCCACGGTCATGATGTACCAGACGCCTTCGCCACGGGCACGCGCGGCCTGCACGTATTCCATGGCCTGCACGTTGACTGCCAGCGAACGGGCGATGCGATAGGCGCCAGGCATGTAGGTGATGGCCGCCGTCACCACCAGCAGGCCCATGGACGAGCCGAAGGTGGCCACCATCATCAGCGCGAACATCTTGCTGGGGATAGAGATCAGGGCATCCAGCGCACGGCTGATGAGGGCGTCGCGCCAGCCACCGGAAAAAGCGGCGAACAGCGCCAGGGCGGTACCGGTGATGCTGGCCAGGAGCGTGGCCGCCAGCGCCAGGCCGATGGTGGCGCGGGTGCCGAAGAGAATGCGGCTGACCATGTCGCGGCCCAGGTAGTCGCTGCCCAGCAGGAACTTGTGGCTCATGCCGGAGAACACGTCGGTATCGACGATGGCCGTGGCGTCATAAGGCGAGATGCTGGGACCGATGATGGCCATGAGCAGCCAGAAGCCGACGATGCCCATGCCGATCCAGGCCATGGTCGAGTGACGGCGTGGCTTCCGGGTAAGCGGGGCCTTGGCCGGCGCGGCCTCGCCGCGTGCGGAGTCGTTGAGTGCTTTCATCGTGTCTTCAACCTCGGATTGGAAACAATGGCCAGCACATCGGCCGCCAGCACCAGCAGCAGGTAGCCGGTGCAGAAGATCATCGAACAGGCCTGCACCAGCGGCATGTCGCGGGTGGTCACGGCATCGATCATGAGGGTGGCGATACCGGGATAGTTGAAGATGCTCTCCACGATGATCACCCCGCCCAGCAGGTAGGACAGGCTCAGCGCGACCGCGTTGGCGATCGGGCCGATGGCGTTGGGCAAGGCGTGGCGCAGCACGATGCGGGTGCGCTTGACGCCCTTGAGCAGCGCCATCTCGGCATAAGAAGAACGCAGCTGGTCGATCACGGCGGCACGGGTCATGCGCGTCATCTGCGCCACGATCACGCAGCACAGCGTCATCACCGGCATGGCATAGGCCTTGACGAAGGCGCCCACGGTGGCCGCATCGGTGGCGTGCGACAAGGCCGACAGCCAGCGCAGCTTGACCGCGAAGATCATCACCGCGATGGTAGCCACCAGGAACTCCGGCACCGACACCATCGACACCGCACCCACCGTGACCACGCGGTCGAAGGTCGAGCCCCGGTACATGGCCGAGACGATGCCCAGCACCAGCGCCAGCGGCACCGACACGGCTGCCGTCACCGCCGCCAGCATCAGCGAGGCCGGCAGGCGACCACCGATCATCTGCGCCACCGGCACGTTATTGACCAGCGACATGCCCGGATTGCCCGACAGCAGGTTGCCCAGCCACTGGGCATAGCGCAACGGCGCCGGCAGGTCCAGTCCGTACTGCAGCCGCAGCGCGGCCACCGTCTCGGGCGTGGCGGCCTGGCCCAGTGCGGCCTGGGCAGCGTCGCCCGGCAGCAGGTTGGTGATGAAGAAAACGCCGGCCGACACCAGCAACAGCGTCAGGGCTGCCTGCAACAGGCGGCGCAGGATCAGACGCAGGACCATACCATTCATAGCTATCCTCGGTAACGAACCACAGGGACTTAGGCTTGCACTACACAACACATCCAGATGTTGCAAACGCTGTTGCCGACATCTCATCCCGTTCGACCTGAGTAGCGGCATCGCCGCGTATCGAAGCCTGTCCTGAGCCCGTCGAAGGGGCGCACCGACATCGCGCCTTCGATACGGCCCTTACGGGCCTACTCAGTACGAACGGTGATTCAATCGCAAAGGCAAACCAACTCCCACTCAAGCGTCCAGCCAGACGTACTCGGCACAGGTGTAGTTCATGAAGGCGCCCAGCGGCACCGGGTCGATGCCCTTGACCTTGCTGTTGATGCCTTCCAGGTTGGTGATGAAGACCGGGATGCCGATGCCGGCCTTTTCGTGGATCAGGGTCTGCATGTCGGCATACATCTGCTTGCGCTTGGCGAAGTCGGTCTCGCCGCGCGCGGCCACCACCAATTGGTCGAACTGCGCGTTCTTCCAGCCGGACTCGTTCCACTGCGCATCGGACTTGAAGAACTGGGTCAGCAGGATGTCGGCGCTGGGGCGCGGGTTGATGTTGCCGAAGCCCACTGGCACCTTCATCCACTGGTTGGACCAGTAACCATCGGCCGGGACGCGCTTCACATCCAGCTTCAGGCCGATCTTGGCGGCGCTCTGCTGCATCAGCACGGCCATGTCCACCGAGCCGGTGGCGGCCACCGAGGCCACCAGCGGGATGGTGCTGCCCAGCACACCGGCCTTCTCCAGGTGGAACTTGGCCTTGTCCGGGTCATAGGGACGCTGCGGCAGGCCGGCGAAGAAGAAGCGGTTGGTCGGGTCGATGGGCTGGTCGTTGGCGGTGACGGCAAAGCCACGGAAGGCGGCCATCTTGATCTGCTCGCGGTCCATCAGGTACTTCATGCCCAGCGTGAAGTCCATGCTGTTGCCCGGGGCGACGTCCTGGCGGATCACCAGGTCGGTGTACTGGCCGGACTTGGTTTCCATGACGGTATAACCCGGCGTGGACTTGACGCGGCCGGTGGAGCGGGCGTTGACGTCGTTGATCCAGTGCACGTCGCCCGAGAGCAGCGCATTGACGCGCGCGGCCTCGTCGGGGATGCCGAAGAGCTCGACCTCGTCCAGATAGGGCAGGCCGGACTTCCAGTAGTTTTCGTTGCGGACCGCAATGGTGCGCACGCCCGGGGTGAATTCCTTGATCTTGAAGGCGCCGGTACCGTTGGCGGTGGTGAAGCTGGTGGTGCCGTCGCGGATGATGAGGAACTGCGCCGTGGCCAGGATCACCGGCAGGTCGGCGTTGGCGCTGGTGAGCTTGATCTGCACTTCGTTGGGGCCGCTGGCCTTGACGGACTCGATCTGGTCGGCCAGCACCTTGACCTTGGAGGCGGTGGCCGGGTCCTTGTGGCGCATGAGCGAATAGACCACGTCGGCCGGCACCAGCGGCTTGCCGTCGTGGAAGCTGACGCCCTTGCGCAGCTTGACCGTCCAGGTGATGGCGTCGGTGGTCAGCATTTCCTCGGCCAGCACCATCTGCGGGCCCAGCTTGCTGTCGAGCTTGGTCAGGCCGTTGTAGAACATGTGGACGCGGGTGTAATCGGTGGAGTGCGCGGTCTTGGCCGGATCCAGGGTATCGGCGGTGGAGCTGGTCTGGGTGGCGATGCGCATCTTGCCGCCGCGCTTGCCGGTTTGCGCCATGACACTGCCGCTGGCGGTCAGGAGACCCGTGCCGCCTACCGTCATCAGGCTGCCGGCCAGCAGGGTGCGCATCATGTCGCGGCGGGTGAAGCCGCCGTGGGCGTGTTCCAGCGTATCGCCGGTGATGATCTGTCCCTCTGCGGGGTGCCGTCCGTTTTCCTGCTTGCTCATGAAAAGCCTCACGATAAAAGTTCAACCACGAAGACCACTGGCCTGCCCTGCCGTCTGCTGCTGCAGATCCCTCCGGAGAGGCAAGCCGCCTGTTGGGTCCGGTGAACTCCTCGCAAGCTTGATACCAGCTCGCCAGGGCACCGGGGCA
Organism: Herbaspirillum sp. NPDC087042; assembly: GCF_044745245.1. Taxonomy (NCBI): domain Bacteria; kingdom Pseudomonadati; phylum Pseudomonadota; class Betaproteobacteria; order Burkholderiales; family Oxalobacteraceae; genus Herbaspirillum; species Herbaspirillum sp. NPDC087042. The sequence continues at coordinate 98,751 of NZ_JBIUZW010000006.1, forward strand.
ATACCGACAACACGGGAGCCGTTGCGCTCCCGTCGAACGCGCTTACAGGCCGAGCACACCCGGCAGGCCGGAGATGTCCTTGATCTCGGTATAGCCGTAGTGCGGGGTCGAGGGCTCATGACCACGGGCCACGAAGACCTTGTTCTTGATGCCCATGTCGGAGGCCGGCATGAGGTCGTAACGCAGGCTGGAGGAGACGTGCAGCACGTCTTCCGGATTGCAGTTCAGGTTGTCGAGCATGTATTCGAAGGCGCGCAGGCGCGGCTTGTAGGCTTGCGCCTGCTGGGCGGTGAAGACCTTGTGGAAAGGCGCGCCGAGCTGCTCGACGTTGTGCATGATCTGGCTGTCGTCGGCATTGGAGAAGATCACCAGCGGGAATTCCTTGGCCACCTTGGACAGGCCGGCCGGCACGTCCGCATGCGGACCCCAGGTCGGCACGGCCTTGTAGAAGGCACCGGTTTCCTCGTCATTGGTCTTGATGCCCCAGCGTGCGCAGGTGCGGCTGATGGCATTGCGGCAGACTTGTTCGTAGGGCTTCCATTGATCCAGCACCTCGTCCAGGCGATAGGCCGCGAACTGGCGCAGGAAGAACGGCATGTCGGCCTCGGAGACGCGATCACCATAGATGCGCTGGGCCGTTTCCGACATCTGGAAGCGGGTCAGCGTGCCGTAGCAATCGAAGGTGATGAATTTGGGCTTGAAAGTGCTCATGGAAAATCGTCCTATCAAAAAAGTGTTCGCGTCACCGGAATGGTCCTGCGAGGGCTACGGCTTGTTTGCATGTTTGCGGGTTCACAGCATGAGAAGGATTACAACATGGCGATACCTGCGATTTATTCCTTTTTGACCGGGCCGCGAAACAGAAACATGTGTTTTCGGGGGCCGAATCAGCATAGCTTGCCGAGCAGTGCAGCAATGCGAGCCGGGCGCGCTGCTTTGGGGCATTTTTCACCACGCTGGTGCAACAACCGGATCTTCCCTGCCTGTGCGGCTTGCCGGCCTATCGCCTGTACTGCTTTACAGGACAAGTTCGCCGGGCGATCCATGCTAATCCCGAAGCCGCCCAATTTTGTGCCGAGAACGGGGGCCAACTCGCCATAAGATTGCGAATTCGCGCCTGACAAAACCACCGCCATCCCTCTGTTAAGGGGCATCATCGCTGGTGACCGGCCATGCTGTGCCATGGCCTTGTGCACCGGACCATTCAAGGACTTACCCCATGCAAGCTGCAAGCACGCTGCCGGCCGCACCGGCGCAGCAGACCACCCTGCGCCCCATGCGCGCTACCGACCTGGAGGCCTGCCACGGCCTGAGCCAGCACCTGAAATGGCCGCACCGGCTGGCCGACTGGCATTTCCATCACGCGGTGAGCCGGGGCCATGTCATTGAACAGGAAGCCGACCAGGACGGCGGCACAGCAGTCGTCGCCGGCAGCGGCATGCTCTGCCATTTCGGCGGCGACTACGCCACGCTGGGCCTGGTGATCGTCAGCGATGCCCTGCAGGGCCGGGGCCTGGGCCGCGCCATGATGCAGACCCTGCTGGCCGATGCCGGCACGCGCAGCGTAATCCTCAACGCCACCGCCGCCGGGCGCCCGCTCTATGAGAAGCTGGGCTTCCAGGTCACCGATACCCTGAGCCAGCACCAGAGCGCCAGCGCCCATGCGCCGCGCCCGGTGCTGCCACTAGGCGGGCGCATCCGCCCCTTGCGCGACGATGAAATCCCTTCCCTGCTGGCGCTGGATCGCCACGCCAGCGGCATGGACCGCAGCGCCCTGCTGCTGGCCCTGCTCCGGTTTGCCGAGGTGGCCGTGCTGGAACAGGATGGCCGCGTCAAGGGCGTGGCGATGCTGCGCGAGTTCGGTCGCGGCCGCGTGATCGGCCCGGTGATCGCGGCCGATCCCGAGGACGCCAAGCGGCTCATCAGCCATTGGGTCAACGCTTATGCGGGCAGCTTCCTGCGCATCGACGTGCCGGGCCGCAGCGGCCTGCGCGACTGGCTGCAGGAAATCGGCCTGACCTGCGTGGACGACGTCGTCACCATGTGCCGTGGCACGCCGCCCACGGGCGATGCGCAGTGGCAACCCTATTCCCTCATCAACCAGGCGCTGGGCTGACCCCCGGCGCACACGACATCATGACTTTTCTCTACAAGGCCGATCTCGAACGCGGCGCCGAATGGGGCAAGCTCTTTGCGCAGAAGGCGCCGGAGCTTTCCTTCCACCTCTGGCCCTATGAGGGCGATCCGGCCCAGGTCCGCTATCTGGCGGCCTGGACGCCACCCGAGGATATCGCCCAGCGCTTCCCCAACCTCGAAATCCTGTTCTCGGTAGGGGCTGGCATCGACCAGTTCGACATGTCCGGCCTGCCGCCGCAACTGCCGGTGGTGCGCATGACCGAACCCGGCATCGCCGCCGGCATGGTGCAATACGTGACCCACGCGGTGCTGGGCCTGCACCGCGACAGCCGCCACTATGCCCGTCAGCAGCAACAGCAGGTCTGGCAGGCGCGCCGGGTGCGCCCGGCCTCGGCCTGCCGGGTCGGCGTACTGGGTCTGGGCATGCTCGGGCGGGCCGTGCTGCAGCAGTTGCAGGGACTGGGTTTCCCCTGCGCTGGCTGGAGCCGTTCGGCGCACCAGATCGAGGGCATAGCTTGCTATAGCGGCTGCGACGGCCTGGCCACCTTCCTGGCGCGTACCGACGTGCTGATCTGCCTGCTGCCGCTCACCGACGACACGCGCGGCGTGCTGTGCCGCGAGCTGTTCGCGCAACTGCCGCGTGGCGCGGCGCTGGTCAACGTGGGGCGCGGCGGCCACCTGGTCGAGGACGACCTGCTGGCGGCCCTGCAGGAGGGCCAGCTGAGCGCGGCCGTGCTGGATGTCTGCCGCACCGAACCGCTGCCGGCCGGCCATCCCTTCTGGAGCCATCCCGACATCGTCATCACGCCGCACATCGCCAGCATGACCCAGCCCGATGGCGCCGTCGATGCGGTGCTGGAGAACCTGCGACGACACCGCGCCGGCCTACCGTTGCTGGGCCTGATCGACCGCCAGCGCGGCTATTGAGCGCGGCCATGGGCGCGATGCCGGCAAACAAAATGCCAAAACCCGGCGCGAGAACGGCATGCCATGCCGCCGCGCCGCAGCAGTTCGCGCCACGCCGGCCGCGACATGGCCGTATGCTCGATGTCATGGCGCATTGTGCCCAGGCCCCGCGCGGCCCAGGGCATTTCACCCACCCTTTTTATCCCTTGTCCCGACCATGAAGCTGGAATCCTACTGGACCGATTCGGCACCCCTGTACATCTCCCCGACACGCGAGTTGCCGGCCCAGGTCGATGTGGCCATCGTCGGCGGCGGCTTTACGGGCCTCTCGGCCGCACTGGCGCTGGCACGCCGGGGTGCCAGCGTGGTCGTGCTGGAAGCCGGCCCACACGTTGCCGCCGAGGCCTCGGGGCGCAATGGCGGTCATGTCAACAACGGCCTGGCGGTGGACTACGCCGAGGTCGCCGCCAAGGTCGGCGTGGAACGCGCCCGCGCCTGGTACCACGCCTATGACAACGCCGTCGATACCGTGGCGCGACTGGTCGAGGAAGAGCAGATCGCCTGTGATTTCCTGCGCCATGGCAAGCTCAAGCTGGCGACCCGGCCTGGTCAGATGGAGGCCTTGCAGCGCAGCGCCGACCGCCTGATGGCCGATGGCGTGGACCGCGACGTAGCCATCCTCGATGCCGCCCAGGTGCGCGCCGAGGTGCAGAGCGAGCGCTTCCACGGCGGCCTGCTCTACAAGCGCAGCGCGCAGATGCACATGGGCCGCTTTGCCTATGGCCTGGCGGTAGCGGCCGAGCGCCAGGGCGCCGGCATCCATACCGGTACCGAGGTCAAGCGGCTGGAGCGCATCGGCGATACCCATGCCCATCGGGTCCATACCTCCCGTGGCACGGTACTGGCCAAGCAGGTGCTGCTGGCCACCGGCGCCAGCCGTCACGGCGCCTACGGCAGCTTCGGCTGGCTGCGCCGCCGCATCGTGCCCATCGGCAGCTTCATCGTGGTCACCGAACCGCTGGGCGCCGAGCGCGCCACCGCCCTGCTGGCACAGCAGCGCACCTACACCACGGTGGCCAACATCCATCACTATTTCCGCATGACGGCCGATCACCGGCTGGTCTTTGGCGGACGCGCCCGTTTTGCCATTTCCAGCCCGCAGTCGGATGCGGCCAGCGGCGAGATCCTGCGCCAGGGCCTGCACGAGACCTTCCCGCAGCTGGGCCAGGTACGCCTGGACTACTGCTGGGGCGGCCTGGTGGACATGACCCGCGACCGCCTGCCGCAGGCCGGCCAGCGCGATGGCCTGTACTACTCCATGGGCTATAGCGGCCATGGCACCCAGATGTCGGTCCACATGGGCCAGTGCATGGCACAGGTGATGGCTGGCGACGAACGCGCCAATCCCTGGGCCGAACGCGAGTGGCCTGCCATCCCCGGCCACTTCGGGCCGCCCTGGTTCCTGCCGGTGATCGGCCTGTACTACCAGCTCAAGGACAAGCTGGCCTGAGCTTTCCCAGCGTCTACTCTTCCTACTGTCTTCCTACTGATTGCCCGCCATGATTTCACTCGACCTCCAGCGCCAGGACCTCTTGCCCGGCGCCCACCTGATCGGCGCCCAGTGGCGCGCTGCCAGCGACGGCCGCGAACTGGCCGTCAGCGACCCGGCCACCGGGCAGGTATTTGCCACCGTGCCTGACGGCAACGCCGCCGATGCGCGTGCCGCCACCGATGCCGCCGCTGCGGCCTTCCCGGCCTGGCGTGCCACGCCGGCCAAGCAGCGCGCCGCCATCCTCAAGCGCTGGAATGACCTGCTGATCGCCCACCAGGATGACCTGGGCCGCCTGATCTCGCGCGAGCAGGGCAAGCCGCTGGCCGAAGGAAAAGGCGAGGTGGCCTATGCCGCCAGCTACGTGGAATGGTTCGCCGAGGAAGCCACGCGCGTCAATGGCGAAGTCATCCCGGCACCGGTGAGCGGTCGCCGCATGCTGGCGCTGAAGGAACCGGTGGGCGTGGTGGCGGCCATCACGCCGTGGAACTTCCCGGCGGCGATGATCGCCCGCAAGATCGCCCCGGCCCTGGCGGCTGGCTGCACCGTGGTCTGCAAGCCGGCCGAGGATACGCCGCTGACCTCGCTGGCGCTGGTCAGGCTGGCGCAGGAAGCCGGTGTGCCGGCGGGCGTGATCAATATCGTCACCGCCTCGCGCGAGCGCACGCCGGAAGTGGTCGATGCCTGGCTGGCCGATGCGCGCGTGCGCAAGATCAGCTTCACCGGCTCCACCGCCGTGGGCAAGCACCTGGCGCGCCATTCGGCCGATACCTTGAAGAAGCTCTCACTGGAGCTGGGCGGCAATGCGCCCTTCATCGTCTTCGACGATGCCGATCTGGATGCGGCCATCGAGGGCGTGATGGCGGCCAAGTTCCGCAACGGCGGCCAGACCTGCGTCTGCCCCAATCGCATCTATGTACAAGACGCCGTGCATGACGCCTTCGTCGAGAAGCTCGGCGCGCGCGTGGCAGCCCTGAAGGTAGCACCGGCCACCGACCCCGGCGCGCAGATCGGCCCCATGATCAATGCCCGCGCCATCGCCAAGATCGACCAGCACGTGCGTGATGCGGTGGCACACGGCGCCAGGATTGTCACCGGCGGCCAGCGCCTGCAAGGTCCGGGCTATGCCAGCGACAACTACTATGCCCCCACCGTGCTGGCCGATGTCGGGCCGGACATGCTGTGCAGCAGCGAAGAGACCTTCGGCCCGGTGGCGCCGGTGACGCGCTTTGCCACCGAGGAAGAGGTCATCGCCGCGGCCAATGCCACGCCCTTCGGCCTGGCCGCGTATTTCTACGCCAACGACGTGCGCCGCATCCATCGCGTCACCGATGCGCTGGAAAGCGGCATCGTCGGCGTCAACGAAGGGGCACTGGCGGCCGAGGCCGCGCCCTTCGGCGGGGTCAAGGAATCGGGCTATGGCCGCGAAGGCTCGGTCCACGGCCTGGACGATTACCTGCACATCAAGTACGTCTGCCAGGGCCAGCTCTAAACCCGCCCGCGCATCCACCGAACCCAACAGGAGCCATCATGCCAGCGCCGTCGACACCCTCCGCCTCCGCCCTCCCCGCCGCCACGCCGATGCCGGCGTTGACGCTGCGGGCCATGGAACCGGATGACCTGGGGGCCTGCCATCGCCTCTCGCTGCAGTTCAAGTGGCCGCACCGGCTGGACGACTGGGGTTTCCTGCTGCAGCTGGGGCAAGGCTACCTGCTGGAGAACCCGGCGCCTGAAGCGCCGCTGCGTGTGGTGGGCTCGGTGGTCTGCACATCCTTCGGCCAGTCGCACGCCGTCATCGGCATGCTGCTGGTACAGGCCGAACTGCAACGACGCGGCCTGGGACGGCGACTCATGCAGCACGTGGCCGAGCAGGTCGATGGCCGCAGTCTGATGGTCAATGCCACGGCGGCTGGCGTGCCGCTCTACAAGCAACTGGGTTTCGTGCAGGAAGATGTGCTGCACCAGTTCCAGGGCGCCTCGGCACAACCGGTACTGGTCCCGCTGCCGCCCGGTGAACGCGTGCGGCCGATGGGCAAGAACGATGTGACCACCCTGCTGGAACTGGATGCCCGCGCCACCGGCATGGATCGCAGCAAGCTGCTGCTGGCGCTGCTGGAGATTTCCGAAGGCGTGGCCCTGGACCGTGACGGCGAGATGCTGGGTTTTGCGCTGGTACGACGCTTCGGCCATGGCCGCGTGATCGGGCCGGTGGTGGCGCCCGACGCCGAGCGCGCCAAGGGGCTGATCGCGCACTGGATCAATACCTATTCGGATTCCTTCGTGCGCATCGACGTCTTTGCCTCCTCGGGCTTGCCGGCCTGGTTCGACAAGCTGGGCATGACCTGCGTGGACCACGTCACGCGCATGCGCCGTGGCACGCCACCGGCGCGCGATGCGGACATGCAGCTGTTTTCCATCGTCAACCAGGCGCTGGGCTGAATCCCCCCCGGGACGGCCGCAGCAGAAAATGCTATGGCCGCCCGCAAAACCCATCAAGATGCTTTTTCGCCCCCGCATCTTGCGCAGTTGCTGCGACGGCCGGGGAATAGCATTGACTCCATGCCGGTTGTACCGCCTGCGCGGACTTCCTTGTTCAACGCCATCGTCAGCGAGTCCTCCTCTATGCAAACCTCGACCCTGGCTGCCCTCGACCGCAGCCACCTGATCCACCCCGTCGCCAGCTTCCGCGAGCATGAAGAACTGGGCCCCATCATCCTCAAGTCCGGTCGCGGCGCCTACCTGACCGACCACCAGGACAAGGAACTGCTGGATGCCTTCTCGGGCCTGTGGTGCGTCAATACCGGCTACGGCCAAGAGAGCGTCATCCGCGCCGCCACCGAGCAGATGCAGCGCCTGCCCTATGCCACCGGCTACTTCCATTTCGCCAGCGAGCCGGCCATCCTGCTGGCCAAGAAGCTGGTGGACATCAGCCCGGCATCGCTGCGGCATGTCTATTTCACGCTCGGTGGCTCGGATGCGGTCGATGCCGCCATCCGCTACATCACGCACTATCACAACTCCATCGGCAAGCCGGCCAAGAAGCACTTCATCGCCCTGCAACGCGGCTACCATGGCTCTTCGTCGGTGGGTGCGGGGTTGACGGCACTGCCCAATTTCCATTTCAACTTCGACCTGCCGCTGCCGACCCAGCACTACATTGCCTCGCCCTATCCCTACCGCAGCGAACTGGCTGATGATGCCGCCATCATCGCCGCCTCGGTGCAGGCACTGCGCAGCAAGGTGGCGGAACTGGGAGCGGACAAGGTCGCGGCCTTCTTCTGCGAACCCATCCAGGGTTCGGGCGGCGTGATCGTGCCGCCCAAGGGCTGGCTCAAGGCCATGCAACTGGCCTGCAACGAGCTCGATATCCTGTTCGTAGTGGATGAGGTGATCACCGGCTTCGGCCGCACCGGTCCCATGTTTGCCTGCCAGGACGAAGACGTGCAGCCCGACCTGATGACCATGGCCAAGGGCCTCACCGCCGGCTATGCGCCCATGGGTGCGGTGATGATGTCGGACCGCGTCTATCGCGGCATTGCCGATGGCGCGCCGCTGACCACCGTGGTCGGCCATGGCCAGACCTATTCGGCCCATCCGGTGAGCGCCGCCGTGGCGCTGGAAGTGCTGCGCCTGTACGAAGAAGGCGGCCTGCTGGAGAACGGCCGGCGCGTCGAACCGCATTTCGCCGGTGGCCTGCGTGATCTGCTGGCGCATCCGCTGGTGGGCGATGCCCGCAGCCGCGGCCTGCTGGGCGCGCTGGAACTGGTGGCCGACAAGGCCGGCAAGACCCGCTTCGCCCCCGAACTGAAGCTGCATGACCGCATCTTCCAGGCGGCCTACAAGCATGGCCTGGTGTTCCGCGCCTTCGGCGACAACATCCTGGGCTTTGCGCCGGCACTGTGCTTTACCCCGGATGACTTCGCGCTCATGTTCGCGCGCCTGAAGACCATCCTCGATGAAGTGCTGGCCCAACCGGAGGTGCGCCAGGCCGTGCGCTGACACCGGGATCGTCCGTACTTGTAAAAGCTTGCTTGCCGTACACGGCAAGCACGGCCAGAACGTATAAAATGTTTGACAACATTCGGCCTGCCCGCTTCGTGATGAAGCCGGCAGGCCGGATGACTTGAATAACCGAGGCAAGATGATGACTAACGGCGCGTTGAAACTGGACCGGATCGATCTGAGGATTTTGTGTCACCTGCAGCAGAATAGCCGCATTACCAACGTGATCCTGGCCGATGCCGTGGGCCTGTCACCGAGCCCCTGCCTGATCCGCGTCAAGCGTCTGGAAAAGGCCGGCTACATCAGCGGCTATGGCGCCTACATCCGCCTGGAAAAACTGGCCGACGTGCAGATCGTGTTTACCGAAGTGACGCTGTCGGACCACCGCCGCGAGGACTTCGCCAAGTTCGAGGCCTATCTGCGCAATGTCGACGAGATCATCGAGTGCCACCTGGTCAGCGGTGGCTACGACTACCTGCTCAAGTTCATGACCCGCAGCGTGGTGCATTACCAGAGCGTGATCGAGTCGCTCCTGGAACAGAACCTGCGCATCGAGAAGTACTTCAGCTACATCGTCATCAAGTCGCCCTTCATCAAGCATCACTACCCGCTGGAAAAGTTCATCCAGTCCTAGCGGTCCGCCCCGTAGCGTCTCGGCATTCCCTCGCCTCCCCCTCCGGCCCGGCCATCAGCGCCGTGCCGCCCCCCAGCATTGCCAAAAAACAATGCACTTCCATGGCACATCCCCCTCCTTTGCGTGGATTTACGCCATCTCCATCAAATCTCCATAAAAACCCCAAATAAAAGTCACTATTGGTCACGAAACTACCCTTTACATTTCTTAACCGCTGCCGTTAACCTCACCGCAAGCTGACGATTTGTAAGCTATTTGCACCGGCATTGTGCAAAAAAGGTAAAGCCTGGCCGTGACCAGCATGCCTAAAAGACAACAAAATATTTCAATTATTCAGGGGCTTCCACCATGGCAACTTCTACAGGAACCATTTCAACGTCCGCAGGACCGCTCGATGTCGCCACCCTGGTCAACCAGCTGGTCGGGGTTGAGAGCAAGTCGCGCCTGACGCCGCTGAAGAACAAGGAGAGCGGCTTCAACACGCTCATCTCGGCCTATGGCTCCCTGAAGAATGCGCTGACGACCTACCAGAACGCGCTCAAGCAGTTGAGCGCCGCCAGCTTCAGCGCGCAGAAGACGGCCATCACCAACGCCGGGTCCGGCAGCAACCTGACCACCGAGCCGTTCACCGCCGAAACCAACAGCGACGAATCGACCAAGGTGCTGGCCCAGAAGATCAAGTCGGCCGGCTTCCCCAGTGGTCAGCTGTTCAATGCGGGCGATTCGATCGCCATCAAGGTCGGCACCGGCCAGCCCACTTTCGTCACCCTCAAGGCCGATGCCACCATCACCGGCCTGCGCGACGCCATCAATGCCGCCAAGTCTGGCGTGACCGCTTCGGTCGTCACCGATGGCAGCGGCGACCACCTGGTGCTGGAATCCAATACCGGCGGCACCGCCAACACCATCAAGGTCACCGCCAACAACAGCCTTTCCACCCTGGCCTATGACCCGTCCAATCCGGGCGCCAGCACGGTAACCCAGATCCAGGCGCCACGCGATGCCACCAAGGCCGCCGCCGGCCAGTACAACGTGGCCGTAAGCCAGCTGGCACAGACGGCCAAGATCACCTCGGGCGGGATCGCACCGGGCACCACCTTCGACGGCGGCATCCTGGCCATCAAGACCGGGACCGGCTCGACCACGGTCATCCAGCCCAAGACCAATACCCTGGCCGGCGTGCGCGATGCCATCAACGCCAGCGGTGCCGGGGTCAATGCCTCCATCGTCAGCGATGGCACCAACAACCACCTGGTGCTGACGGCCAAGGACAGCGGCGCGGCCAATACCGTGCGCGTCACCGGCACGGGCGCCTATTCGGTCTTCGGTTTCGATCCCAGCGGCACGGTGACCACGGCCGGTGTCGATCCCAACCAGGCCTACACCACCGGCAACCTGGCGCTGCAGGTGGGCGGCAAGTCCTTCACCATCACCCCGACCGACCTCGATAACAGCGGCAGCATCGGCCTCAACGATGTCATGGTGGCCATCAACAATGCCAATGCCGGCGTGACCGCCAGCATCAGCAACGATGGTTCGCAAAACCACCTGGTCCTCACGCCGACCGGCACCGATCCGGTCAAGCTGACCGGCAGCGATACCTACGCCGCACTGACCGGCAGCAGCATGGGGCAACTGGCCAAGCCACAGGACGCCAAGCTGACCATCGATGGCGTGCCGGTCACCAGCAGCACCAACAAGGTGGCCGATGCGATTTCCGGCGTGACGCTGAACCTGTCCAAGACCACCAACGCCAACGACAATTTCACGCTGGCCATCAGCAACGACACCAGTGGGCTCTCCACCGCCGCCAACACCTTCGTGAGTGCCTACAACACCCTGGCCAAGGCGGTCGCCAGCCTGACCAAGCAGACGCCCTCGACCACCAAGGGCGAGGCCAACACCAACTCGCCGCTGGCCTCGGAATCCACCGTGCTCAATCTCATGGGCCAGATCCGCAGCACCATGCTGGGCGCGCTGGGAAGCAGCGGTGCCGCCAATCTGTCGCAGGTGGGGATTTCGTTCCAGAAGGATGGCACGCTGGCGCTGGACGCGACCAAGCTGAACGCGGCGGCCACCAAGAACTTCGATGCGGTCAGCAAGCTCTTCGGCGCCGAGGCAGGGGTGCTGCCCAAGCTGCAGAAGCTCATGGACAACATCGTCGGCGATTCGGGCGCACTGGCCACCAAGACCAAGGGCCTGCAGGCCAGCCTGAAGGTAGTGACCGACCAGCAGAGCGCGGTCAATGTCCGCCTGCAGACCATCAAGGACACCTACACCAACCAGTTCAACCGCCTCAATGTCACGCTGGCGGGGATGCAGTCGCGCCAGAGCTACCTGACCCAGCAACTGGCCAAACTGAACAGCAAGTCCTGATGTGATGAAGTACAAGCTGCCAGGCACGATGCCTGTGCAGCCTGACCGACTGTCGTCACTGTCGCTATTGTCGTTATACTGGATGCCCGCCGGATCACGCGATCACGGCGGGCATTCACCTTACAGAACAATGACAGGGAGACGTCGTGAACCAGCCCATGTACCTGGACGATTTCCAGCCAGGCCAGACCTTCAGCTCGCCGCACACCATCACGGTGGACGCTGACGCCATCAAGCAATTCGCCACCCAGTACGATCCGCAGCCCTTCCACCTCGACGAGGCGGCCGCGCAACAGACCTTCTTCCGTGGCCTGGCCGCCAGCGGCTGGCACACCGCCGCGCTGACCATGCGCCTGCTGGTGGATACGCTCAATATCGAGGGGGGATTGATTGGTGCCGGCTTCGATGAATTCCGCTGGCCGCGTCCGACCCGCGCGGGCGACACGCTACGTCTCGAAGTGGAAGTACTGGGGGTGAAGACCTCGCAGTCCAAGCCCAGGCAGGGTTTTCTCAACCATCGCGTGACCACCTACAACCAGCACGACGAACCGGTGCTGATCATGACCGGCAACCTGCTGGCGCCACGGCGCCAGCAGGCTTGATCAGGCGGACTCAGGCAGCGTCAGGCTGCTGTGAGGGATGGGCCTGCTGGAAGGCCGGCAAGGCGTTACAGGCATCCTCGATGGCGCACAGCGTCGGATAGGGTGCCATGTCCACCTCGAAGCGGCGGGCGTTGAACATCTGCGGTACCAGGCAGCAATCGGCCATGGTGGGGGCATCACCCACGCAGAAATGGCCGCGCCTGGTATCGCCGGCCAGTTGCTGCTCCAGCGCGGCGAAGCCGAGCTTGATCCAGTGCTGGATCCAGGCGTTCTTCTGCTCCTCTTCCACACCCAGTTCGTGCTTCAGATAGCGCAGCACGCGCAGGTTGTTCAACGGATGGATCTCGCAGGCGATGGCCAGCGCCAGTTCGCGGATGTGGGCGCGCTGGCCGGCATCACCGGGCAGCAGCGAGGGCATGGGATAGCGCTCTTCCAGGTATTCCAACATGGCCAGCGACTGAGTCAGGTGGCGGCCTTCATCGGCCAGCACCGGCACCAGCGAATGCGGGTTCAGTTGCGTGAAGGCGGGCAGGAACTGCTCCCCGCCCTGGTTGAGCAGATGCACCGGCGCCGTGTCGTAGGCCACGCCCTTGAGGTTCAGGGCGATGCGCACGCGATAGGACGCCGAACTGCGGAAATAGCCGAACAGGGTTGTCATCCTCTTTCTTCCTCCGACAAAGAATGGTTTCTCAGGCCAGCAGGCGCGCCGGCAGCACGGTGCCGGCGACCTCGCCGAAACCGATCAGCGGCAAGCCATCGCGACGGGCCACGGCACGCATGACGATGGTATCGCCATCTTCCAGGAAGACGCGCTTCTCGCCGCCAGCCAGGGTGATGGGCGCCTTGCCGCCGGCACTCAGTTCCAGCAGCGAGCCGGCTTCATCGGGTTTCGGTCCGGACAGTGTACCGGAACCGAGGAAGTCACCCGGACGCAGGTTGCAGCCATTGACGGTGTGATGCGCCACCAGTTGCGCCACGGTCCAGTAGGCATCGCGGTAGTTGGACAGCGACAGGCGCTGCGCCGGCTGTCCTGCCTCGCGCATGGCGGCGGTCTGGATCAGCACTTCCAGTTGCAGGTCGATGGCGCCGGTTTCGCGCAGCGTGGGCACATCCAGGTAGGGTAGCGGCTGCGGATCGCCGTCGGGACGGGTCCAGCTGCAACGATACGGGGCCAGCGCGTCCAGCGTGACGATCCAGGGCGAGATGGTGGAGGCGAAGCTCTTGGACAGGAAGGGACCCAGCGGCTGGTATTCCCAGGCCTGCACGTCGCGTGCCGACCAGTCATTCAGCAGGCACAGGCCGAACACCTTGTCCTCGGCCTGGCTCATCGGCACCGGCTCGCCCAGGGCATTGCCGCCGCCGATGAAGATGCCGATCTCCAGTTCGTAGTCGAGCCGCTTGCAGGGGCCGAAGCTGGGCGTCTCGGCATCGGCCGCGCGGGTCTGGCCGACCGGACGGCGGAACTGCTGGCCCGAGACCGCGATCGAGGAGGCGCGGCCGTGATAGCCGATCGGCACCCACTTGTAATTGGGCAGCAGCGGATTGTCAGGACGGAACAGCTTGCCCACCGAAGTAGCATGGTGGATCGAGGTATAGAAATCGGTGTAGTCGCCGATGGCGGCCGGCACGCCGTATTCGGCGCGGGCCTGCGGCACCAGGCAGGCGGCCAGTTCGGTCTGGTGCGGCGAACCGGTGCGCAGCAGGCGCGACAGGGCCAGGCGCAGCGCCGACCAGGACGCCGGATCCAGCGCCATCAGGGCATTGAGGGTGGCGCCGGCGCAGGCCGCATGGGCGGCGTGGCGCGTGAGCTCGTCGAAGCCCGAGAAGGCGCCGGCAGCCTGGGCGGCCGGCAGGTCCAGGATCTGGTCGCCGATGGCCACACCCGCGCGCAGCGCTTCTTCTCTGCCGCTGCGGCGGAACACGCCATAGGGCAGGTTCTGGATCGGGAAGGGGCAAGCGTCGGCGTTGGCGCTGTCGACCCAGCTGCGCAGGTCGGTATCGTGGGTTTCGTTCAGTTTCAGGCTAGGCAGGCTCATGCGCGCTCCGGGTTGAAGTTCTTCTGGATGCCCAGCCAGCAGTCCTGGTAGTCGCGTTGCAAGGTCGGCGATTCCAGCGCGTGGCGCGTCGGGCAAAGGATGTTGCGTGTCTCGAACATGAAGGCCATGGTGTGATCGACCTTGTTGGGCTTGCTGGTATCGATGTGGCTGGCCTTCTCGAAGGTGGCCGCATCCGGTCCATGGCCCGTCATGCAATTATGCAGGCTGCCGCCGCCGGGCACAAAGCCGCCGCCTTCCTTGGCGTCGTACTGGCCGGTGATCAGGCCCATGTATTCGCTGGCCACGTTGCGATGGAACCAGGGCGGGCGGAAGGTATTCTCGGCGGCCAGCCAGCGCGGCGGGAAGATCACGAAGTCGATCGTGTCCACGCCCGGGGTATCGCTTTGCGCCTGCAGCACCAGGAAGATGGACGGATCGGGATGGTCGTAGCTGATCGAGCCGATGGTATTGAAGTGGCGCAGGTCGTACTTGTAGGGCGCGTAGTTGCCATGCCAGGCCACCACGTCCAGCGGCGAATGGCCGATCCTGGCCTGCCACAGATGGCCGCCGAACTTGGCGATGAGCCTGAAGTCGCCCTCGCGGTCTTCGTACCAGGCATGGGGCGTGGCGAAATCGCGCGGATTGGCCAGGCCGTTGGAACCCAGCGGTCCCAGGTCCGGCAGGCGCAGCAGCGCGCCGAAGTTCTCGCAGACGTAACCGCGTGCCTCGCCGTCCGGCAGGCGCACCTGGAAGCGCACGCCACGCGGGATGACGGCGATCTCCTGCGGCTCGATCTCGATGACACCCATCTCGGTACGCAACTGCAGGCGACCGGCCTGCGGCACGATCAGCATTTCGCCGTCGGCCGAATAGAAGAAGCGGTCGGTCATCGAGCGGTTGGCCGCGTACAGGTGGATGGCGCAACCGCTCTGGGCTTGCGGCGAACCATTGCCGGCCATGGTGACCAGGCCCTCGACGAAGTCGGTGGGTGCGCTGGGCATGGGTTGCGGATCCCAGCGCAGCTGGTTGGGCGGCGGCGCCACGTCATCGAAATGACTCAGCAGCTTGCCCGACGCCATCGCCTCGAAGGGATGGTGCACGGCCGCCGGGCGGATGCGATAGAACCACGAACGGCGGTTGTGGCTGCGCGGGGCCGTGAAGGCGGTGCCGGAAATCTGCTCGGCATACAGGCCATAGGCGGCCTGCTGCGGCGAATTCTGGTGCGGCGGCAAGGCGCCCGGCAGGGCTTCGGTAGCGAACTCGTTGCCGAAGCCGGACTGGTAGCCACGGGTCTCGACGGCATGGCTGACGGAAGAATCGGCGATGGTATTCATGCAGGGGCTCCTCGGGAAGTACGATGCAGGCGCGCGATGGTCAGCGCCGAAATCAGTGCCGGCACGGCGGCGGCGATGAACAGCGAACCATTGGTCCACTGCAGGGCGATCAGCTGGCCGCCGATCACCGGGCCCACCACCGAACCGATGCGGCCGATGCCCAGCGCCCAGCCGATGCCGGTGGAACGCAGTGTGGTCGGATAGTAGGTACCAGCCAGTGCGTTCACGGCCGGCTGACCACCGACGATGCAGAACCCGGCCACCACGACGGTAACGAACAGCAGTGCCGGCACGGTCGCCACCTTGCCGATCAGCGCGATGGACACGCAGGCCAGCAGGAAGCACACGCCCAGCACGCGGGTGAAGCCGAAGCGGTTGATGAAGCGGCCCAGCGAGAGCGTACCGATCACGCCACCCACTTGCAGGGAGGTACCGATCAGCACCGCCATGCTGGTGGAGTAACCGGCGTCGCGGATCAGGGTGGGCAGCCAGTTGGAGAGGAAGTACAGGTTGATCAGGTTCATGAAGCTGATCAGCCACAGCAGCAGGGTGACACCGGCACGGCCATCGCGGAACAGCTCGGCCACCGGCATGCCTTCGGCCTTGGCGTCCTTGACCACGATACGGGTCTGTTCATCGATCGCGATGGCGGGGTCGAGCTTGCGCAGCCAGCGCGTCACCTGCTGGCGCGGACGACGGCGCAGCACCAGGAACTGGATCGACTCGGGCAGCCAGGCCAGCATGGCCAGGCCCAGTACCAGCGGCACCGCACCGCCGACCCAGAACACCGCATGCCAGCCGTGGGCCGGGATCAGCGCAGCGCTCACGAAGCCGCCGGCTGCAGCCCCCACGGTGAAGCCGCAGGACACCAGCATCATGCGCGTGACGCGCGAGGAAGACGGGCTGAACTCGCCCACCAGCGCCATGGCATTGGGCATGATGCTGCCCAGGCCGAAGCCGGTGATGAAGCGCACGATCAGCAGCTGATCGAGGGTCGTGACCAGGGGGGTAGCCAGCATGCAGGCCGCGAAGAAAAGGGTAGAGACGATCAGCACCGGACGGCGGCCGTAGCGGTCGCCCACCGGCGTCAGTACCAGCGAGCCCAGCAGCATGCCGAACAGGCCCGCGCCAAACACCGGGCCCAGGCTGGCCTTGCTCACGCCCCAGTCGGCGATGATGGCCGGGGCCACGTAGCCCATGGCCTGGACGTCAAAACCGTCGATGATCAGGCACAGGCCGCACAGCAGCAGCAGGCTGAACTGGAATGCGCCGAACTGGCCCTGCTCCACCACCTGGTCGACATTGACCATGGGGAGAGCGCCACGGATGTGGTTGCTCATTGTCTTGCTCCTCTCTGTCTTTCGTCTTTTGGACTTGGATTTTTCTGGTTTTCTTGCCCGCAGCGCTCACGTAAGGAGGCCGGACAATGCTAGGAAATTCTTGTTCTTATCGCGCTGACACTGTAGTGCAATCCCCCTTCTTTTACGATATAAATGCAAAAATACAATCCATTCATTTCGTGAATATTGCTGCACAGCCATGCCCCTCATCGAACCCCGCGATATCGACCTCAACCTGCTGGTGGTCTTCCAGGAAGTGTTCCAGGAACGCCAGATCTCTTCGGTGGCCCGCCGCCTGGGCCTGTCGCAACCGGCGGTCAGCAATGCGCTGGCGCGCCTGCGGCGCAGCTTCGGCGACGAGCTCTTCGTGCGCACCGCGCAGGGCATGCAGCCCACGCCGCTGGCCGCGCAACTGGCCGAGCCGGTGGCTGCGGCACTGCAGCAAGTGGCGCGGGCGCTCAATTTGCAGGAAGGTTTCTCGCCCCAGACCAGCCAGCGCCACTTCACCATCGCCATGACCGATGTCGGCGAGGTCTATTTCATGCCCACCCTGATCGAGGCCTGCGCGCGGGTGGCGCCGGGGGTGAGCATCAGCACGGTGCGTGCCGGCGCCATCGACTTGAAGAGCGAAATGGAATCGGGCCGGGTCGATCTGGCCATCGGCGCCTTCGACAATGTCTCTGGCGCCCTGTACCAGCGGCGGCTGTTCCGCCAGGAGTACGTCAGCATGTTCCGCGTGGGCCATGCGCTGGACCGGCGCGGCGAGGTGAGCCTGAAGGATTTCCTGGCGGCCGAGCACCTGATGGTGTCGTCACAGGAGAGCCCCTACGACCGCATCAACCAGAACCTGGAGAAGGCCGGCGTGCTGCCGCGGGTGCGCTTCCGGGTACCGCACTTCACGGCCGTGCCGTATATCGTCAGCACCACCGCACTGGTGGTGACGGTGCCGCGCAAGCTGGCCGAGAGTGCGGCGACACCGTTCGGCCTGCGCTACATCAAGCCGCCGTTGCGCCTGCCCTCGTTGCAGACCAACATGTTCTGGCATCGCCGCTACAATCAGGATGAGGGCAATGTCTGGCTGCGCGGTTTCATTTCGGAGCATTTCGCCGAGTAGGCCGCCAACCCCGGCAGGACGCCGCCAACGAAGAACAAGGGAGACCCCAGGCCATGAAGATCTACCGTGACTACACCCGCGAAGAGCTGGACCTGCAATACAACGTGCGCCAGCGCGTGACCGACTTCCAGGACTACTTCGACCGCTTCGACCATGCAGGCCGTGCCGCACGCCGCGCGCATCCGCATCTGGCCGACCTGCCCTATGGCGAGGACGTGCTGCAGAGCCTGGATTTCTTTCCCGGCGCCAACAATGGCCGGCCCTTGCTGGTGTTCATCCACGGCGGTTACTGGCGCTCGCTGGACAAGCACCAGTTCAGCCACCTGGCCCTGCCGTATCTGGAGCAGGACATCAATGTGGCGTTGCTCAACTACCGACTCGCGCCCCAGGTGCGGATGGGTGACATTGCCGCCGACTGCGGCCGGGCGCTGCGCATGCTGCACGCCAAGGCCGGCGCGCTGCGCTTTGACGCCAATGCCATCTGGCTCATGGGCCACTCGGCCGGCGCCCACCTGGCCACGCTGATCGCCGCCTTGCGCGCGGCACCGGTGCGCGGCATCTGCGGCCTGAGCGGCATCTATGACCTGGAACCGATACGCCAGTCCTACCTCAACGAGGCCTTGCACCTGTCACCCTCGGATGCCCTGCAGGCCAGTCCATTGCAGCTGGCCATGCCCGACGGCGTGCGCGCCCTGCTCTGCGCCGGCGGCCAGGAGTCCGAGGAATTCCTGCGCCAGCGGGATACGTATGCCGCCGCCCTGCGCCAGTCCGGGCATGCGGTGGAGGTGGTGGAGGCACCGCAGGCGCATCACCTGAGCATCATCGATGTGGCGGCTGACGCACAGAGCGGGCTGACGCGGGGGATGTTGAGGATGATCCTGGATTAGATTTCCTGACCACTGGGGCGTGGCGGTCCATTCAGGAATTGGGCAACCTCTGTAGCAATACCGTTCAGCTTAGAGAGATCGTCGCCTTGAATACCTCAGGACCGGCTAGTTCGCATAAAAACCGCTGTCGCCAAATAAAACCGTTCGGACTGAGTAGGCCCTTCAGGGCCGTATCGAAGGCGCTCTCAAGCCTGATACGCAGGAGCGCTCCTTCGACAGGCTCAGGACAGGCTTCGATACGCGGCCACGCCGCTACTCAGGACGAACGGTCTTTAGCGGCACGAGAAAGTCGGTTGGTCTCAAGCATCTGGCGCTTGAGGCTGGCTAGGAGAAATTGCGTCTTCGCTTGCGCTTGCAGCCGGGCTTCCGGTCTCATGCGAGACCGTAATTCGCTAAACTTTTTTGCCATGATCGAGCCCTTTCTTGGTCAAGGTTGTATCCCTCCCGCGAATATCGAGTTCCAACTAGGCACATGCCGCCGCCTGCCCGTCGTCTTCTTTGTGGGCGCAAAGAATATCAAGCACTGCCATCCAGCCAGTTTCCCCCAGGAAAACATCATCCATGCGTTGAATTTCTTCGTGGCATTGGTCGTGCTCAAACACAGATCGCGCCACGTAGCCCCACCCCAAAACGCAAAGATCCTCAAACACCAATAAGAATCATTTTCATCTGATTTATAATAGCGGACGCTCCACCCGCCCGGCCGAGTCCCCTTCCCGGCACGGAAGATAAACAGATAGCGCCCAGAGGCGCAGGCCACCCGCCATTCCGACAGCATGTTCAAGAAGATCTGGTTCCAACTCCACTGGTTCATCGGCATCACCGCCGGCACCGTCCTGATGACCATCGGCGCGACTGGCGCGATGCTGGCCTTCCGCGAGGAAATCATGGACGCCCTGAGTCCCGGCGTGATCCACGTCCAGGTGCGCCAGCAGCAAACCCTGACGCCCCAGCAGATCCTGGAACAGTTGCGCACGGCCGAACCGGGCCGGCGCGTCACCACCATGACCCTGAGCGCCGAACCCGGCGCTTCGGTGCGCGTGGTGTTCGCACCGCCACCGGGAGAGCGGCGCGGCCAGGCGCGCTATGCCGATCCCTATACCGGCGCGCTGCTGGGGCCGGTAACGGGCCAGGCATTCTTCGAGATCATCGAGCGCTTCCACCGCTGGCTGCTGCTGCCCACCGAGATCGGCAAGATCGTGCTGGGCACCCTGGTCCTGTGTCTGCTGACCCTGGCGCTGTCGGGGCTGTACCTGCGCTGGCCGCGCCGGCCGCTGTCGCTGCGGGCCTGGCTGCGGCTGGACTTCCAGCTGCAAGGCCGCTCCTTCCTGTGGAATCTGCATTCGGTGGTCGGCACCTGGTCGCTGGTGATGTACGTGATCTTCGCCACTACCGGTGCCTACTGGGCGCTGGACTGGTTCAAGGACGGCGTCAACACCCTGGCCGGCGAGGGCCACAAGGGAGCACCGATGCAGCGCGGCGGCAAAGGCAATGGTAAAGGCGATGGCAAGAAGGACGACGGCGCTCCGGTCCCGCTGGAACTGACGCAGGCCTGGCAGGCCTTCCTGTCCAAGGCACCCGATTACCAGAACGCGCAACTGCGCCTGCCCGAACAGGGATCGCAGCCGCTGCAGATCTTCTACCTCGGCCACGACGCGCCCCATGAACGCGCCCGCAGCCGCATGGTGGTGCTGCCGCAAAGCGGCGAGATCAAACAGCTGGAACGCTACGAAGACAAGAGCACGGGCGCTCGCTTCATCGCCGCCATCTACCCCCTGCACATGGGAACCTACTTCGGCCTGCCCGGCCGCATCATCATGGCCATCGCCAGCCTGATGATGCCGCTCTTCGGCATCACCGGCTGGATGCTGTACCTGGACCGCCGCCGCAAGAAGGCGGCGTTGCGCGCCGAGCGCGCCGCCCTGGGTACATCGGGTGCCGCCGATGAAGGCCAGTTGCTGGTGACCTATGCCTCGCAGACCGGCCAGGCCGAGCGCATCGCCCTGCACACCGCCGCGCGCCTGCGCCGCAACGGCATCGGCGTGACCCTGCAGGCGCTGGCCCAGGCCACGCCCGAGACGCTGCGCCACTATCCCCGCATCCTCTTCATCGCCAGTACCTTCGGCGAAGGCGAGGCCCCCGACAGCGCGCGCGGCTTCGAGCGCCGTCTGCGCCAGGCCGCCGGCCAGTCGCTGGCGCATGTGCAGTACGCCGTGCTGGCACTGGGTGACCGCCACTACGCCAGCTTCTGCGGCTTCGGCCATACGCTGGACCACGGCTTGCGCCAGTGCGGCGCCAGGCCGCTGTTCCCGCTGGTGGAAGTCGACCGCATGGAGGGCGCGGCCCTGCGCAAGTGGGAAAGCCAGCTGGCCGCACAGGGCCTGGAGGCGGCGCTGGACGATGTCCTGCCGCCCAGCGATCCGCACTGGCAATCGTGGACGCTCACTGAGCGCCGCCCCCTGAACACAGGCAGCCAGGGCGAGCCGATCTTCCACCTCGAATTGCGGGGCCAGGACGCCCCGCTGCCGCACTGGCAGGCCGGTGCCTTGCTGGATGTGATGCCGCGCCATGCGCCAGACCGTATCGCCCTGCTGCTGCAACGCCTGCATCTGGATGGCGCCACGATGGTCCGCCACCAGGGCGCGCAGAGCACCCTGGCCGACCTCCTCTCCCGCAGCGTCCTGCCCCTGCATCCGGCCGCCGGGACCGATGCCCAGGCCCTGGCCGAACAGTTGCAGCCGCTGGCGCTGCGTACCTATTCGGTGGGCTCAGTGCCGCAGGATGGCGCACTGCACCTGCTGGTGCGCCAGGTCCGCCACGAGGATGGCCTGGGACTGGCGTCCGGCTGGCTGACCGAGTTCGCCGAGATCGGCGCGCCGCTGCAGGTGCGCCTGCGCGAGAACCCAGGCTTCGCCCCGGTCGAGGGCGATGTGCCGGCCATCTTCATCGGCAACGGTTCCGGCATGGCCGGCCTGCGCGGCCACCTGCGCGCACGCATCCAGGCCGGACAGCGACGCAACTGGCTGCTCTTCGGCGAACGTAACGCCCGTTACGATTTCCTCTACCAGGCTGAACTGGAACAATGGCTGCAGCAAGGCCAGCTGACCCGCCTGGACCTGGCCTTCTCGCGCGACCAGGCCCAGCGCATCTATGTGCAGGATCGCCTGCACGACGCCTCGGCCGAACTGCGCCAGTGGCTGGAACAGAGCGCGGTGCTGTATGTCTGCGGCAGCCTCGATGGCATGGCCGCCGGTGTCGATGCGGTACTCGGCAACGTGCTGGGCGAAGCCGGCCTGCACGAACTCATCGAGCAGAACCGCTATCGCCGCGACGTCTACTGAGTTGCCCCTCCCGGGGAGGTGTGCCTGCACCTCCCCCGCCCCTTTCCCTTCCTGCTGGCAACCCTGCCACAGCCTCCTGTAGGCTGCCCCCGCTTTGTGCTGTAGGACAGCGCCGTGCGCGCGCCACGCACCGGTTCGCCGTCATATACTGGCCCGCACAGTGTCTGCCATCGGGATCCTGCCATGACCAACAACAAGACCAACTCCCGGAGCTGGCGCGTGCTGCTCCTGCTCATGCTGTTCTCTTCGCTGCTGGCAGGCTGTGGCTCGCTGCCCACCATCGTGCCCGACATGGACACGCAATCGGCGCGCGCCATCCAGATGAAGGGCGGGCGCGGCGTGCTCTCCGACGAACAGGCCCGCGCCACGCTGGAGAAGCTGCGCCAGCAGAACGCCGACAATACCCTGCTGGATCGCCACGTCGCCATCGAAGGCGCCATCACCGGCACGCCCCTGGTGACCGGCAACAAGGTGACCCTGCTCATCGACGGCCCGGCCACCTATGCCTCGATGACCCAGGCCATCCAGGCGGCGCGCCACCACGTCAACATGGAAACCTACATCATGGAAGACGACGAGGTCGGGCGCCAGTTTTCCCAGCTCTTCATCGCCATGCAAAAGAAGGGGGT
This sequence comes from Herbaspirillum sp. NPDC087042, assembly GCF_044745245.1. Classification (NCBI taxonomy): domain Bacteria; kingdom Pseudomonadati; phylum Pseudomonadota; class Betaproteobacteria; order Burkholderiales; family Oxalobacteraceae; genus Herbaspirillum; species Herbaspirillum sp. NPDC087042. The sequence continues at coordinate 121,637 of NZ_JBIUZW010000006.1, forward strand.
GCAGGTCAACCTGATGTATGACAGCGTGGGGGCGCTCAATACCCCGCGCGCCTTCTTCCAGCCCATGATCGATGCCGGCGTCAATGTGCTGGAATACAACCCGCTCAATCCCACGCAGGTGCGCCGGGACTGGGCCGTCAACCAGCGCGACCACCGCAAGCTGCTGGTGGTCGATGGCAAGACCGCCTTCGTCGGCGGCATCAACATCAGCAGCGTCTATTCCAGCGGCTCCTTCAGCACGCGTCGCAAGAAACCCCAGCTGGACAAGGAAGGCGAACAGATCCCCTGGCGCGATACCCAGGTGCGCATCGACGGCCCGGTGGCGCTGGAATTCCAGAAGCTCTTCATCGATACCTGGCAGCGCCAGCGCGGCCCCGACCTGGGCGAGCACGCCTACTTCCCCACCGTTGCCGCGGCCGGCAGCGAGATCGTGCGCGCCATCGGCAGCACGCCGGAGGATCCCTACAGCGTCATCTACGCCACCTTCCTCTCGGCCATTCACCACGCCGAACATTCGATCTACCTCACCAACGCCTACTTCGTGCCCGATCCGCAATTGCGCGAGGCGCTCAAGAGCGCCGCACGGCGAGGTGTGGACGTGCGCCTGATCCTGCCCTCCCACAGCGATTCCGCGCTGGTGCTCTACACCTCGCGCTCGTTCTACCAGGAGCTGCTGGAAGGCGGCGTGCGCATCTTCGAACGGCAGGATGCCTTGCTGCACTCCAAGACGGCCGTCATCGATGGGGTCTGGTCCACCATTGGCTCCACCAACCTGGACTGGCGCAGCTTCGTCTTCAACCAGGAGATCAATGCCGTCATCCTCAGTCCGCAATTCGGTGCCCAGGTGAAAGCGATGTTCGACCGCGATCTTGATGCCTCCCGCGAGATCACCCGGGAGCAATGGGAGCAACGCCCCATCAGCGAACGCATGAAGGAGTTCGGCGCGAGCATCTGGGCGCGCCTGTTGTAGACTCAAGCTGGCAAGACCAAGAAAGGAGGCTGCATTGCGATCTGCCCTGCCTAGACTTGCAAGCCGGCTTGCAACCCGACTTGCTGCCCGACTTGCTGCCCGCCTGGCACTGTGCGCCACGCTGGCGCTGCCGGCTATCCTGCTCCCCCTGCAAGCCCAGGCGCAAACCCCGTCCGGTGCGGCGGCGCTGCAGGCGCGCTTTGCGCAATTGCAGGGCCAGCTGGCCGACAATGCCTACCGCCGCCCGCTCTACCTGGACTCCAGCGAGGATGGCAGTACCGTCAAGGGTGACATCTATGCCGTGCTGCCCTATCCCTTCGCGCAGGTGCGCGCCGCGCTCGACAGCCCGGCGCACTGGTGCGACATCCTGATCCTGCACCTCAACACCAAGTATTGCCGCCTGCAAGACGAAGGCGGCCAGCCGCTCTTGCGCATGCAGGTCGGCAAGAAGACCGAGCAGGAACTGGACGACACCTATCGCGTCGACCTGCGCTATCGCGGCGGCACCGCTGGCGGCGACTATTTCTCCTCGGCCATGCAGGCCGACAAGGGGCCGCTGGGTACTTCCGACTACCGCATCGGCATCGAAGCCGTGGCCCTCGACGAACAGCGTTCCTTCCTCCATTTCGGCTATGCCTATTCCTATGGCATGGCCAGCAGGCTGGCGCTGCGTGCCTACCTGATGACAGCGGGCCGTGACAAGGTCGGCTTCAGCGTGCTCAAGCGCAATGCCGACGGCCAGCCGCAATACATCAACGGCAGCCGCGCCACGGTGGAACGCAATACCATGCGCTACTACCTGGCCATCGACGCCTACCTGGCCAGCCTGCAGGCCGCCCCGGCAGAACGGCTGGAAACACGCCTGGCGCGCTGGTACGACGCCACCGAGCAATACCCCCGCCAGTTGCACGAAGTCGAGCGCGATGACTACCTTGCCATGAAGCGCCGCGAGATCGCCCGGCAGCAGGATACGCGCTAGGGCTGACTGGCCGCCTGCTCGCGCAACCACTCCAGAAAGGCTGCCACCGCCGGACGGCGCGCATGATGCGCCGGATAGACGGCGAAGTGCGGCTTGACCGTGATCGCCCGCTCCAGGCCGAAGATCGGTTTGAGCTTTTTTTCCTCGATATGACGCGCGGCAATGGTCGCGCTTTCCAGGGCCACGCCCAGTCCTTGCGTGGCCGCGTCCAGTGACATCTGGGCGCGGTCGAAGCGCACCGGGAATTGCTCGGGCGGGCGCACGTCGGCGAATTCGGCAAACCAGTCGGCCCACTGCACCACGCTCACATTGCTGCGGATCAGTTTCACGCCCTGCAGGTCGGCGGGGGTTTTCAGCTTGTGCTCGCGGATGAAAGCCGGACTGGCCAGCGGCACGACCCGTTCCTCGAACAAGGGCTCCACCACCAGGCCCGGCCAGTTGGGAACGCCGTAGCGAATATCGATATCCACCTCACCCAGCTCGAAATTGCTCAGGGAATGGGCTGCCGACAGGTTGAAGGTGATCTCGGGATAGCTGCGCGCAAAGTCGTTGAGGCGCGCCATCAGCCACAGACTGGCGATGCTGGGCGCGGAATGGATGTAGAGGGTATTGCTCACGCCCTGGCGCACGTCCATGGAAGCGGCCGTGATGGCCGAAATGGCGCCCTGGATGCGGGTCAGGTAGGTCTCCCCGGCGGTGGTGATGCGCACGCCATGCGCACTGCGCTCGAAGAGCCGGATCCCGAGGTAGGACTCCAGCCGCGCCACCTGGTGACTCACGGCCGAGGCCGTCAGGTGCAGCTCCGCCGCCGCCAGCGCAAAACTCTTGCGCCGCGCGACGGCCTCGAAGGCCTGGAGATTGGGAAGCGGCGGGAGAACGGCCATAGCTGGGCCCTGTGGCTAAGATGATGATTCTTCACTTTAACATGACGAGACTTCGCTTGTCGTCAGGCGAGGAAAGTTCGACCATGCATCTCAAGAACAATAACGGAGACATGGGCGTATCGCCTCGCCGCTGCATTGCAGCATCCGCACCTGCGTTGTCTCCGGTGTTCCGCAACCGAACGCAATTTTCTGGAGATATTCGACATGCTGCTCAAGGACAAGGTCGCCGTCATCACCGGCGGTGCAGGAATCAACGGTCTGGGGTTCGCCACGGCGCGCCTGATGGCTTCCCAGGGTGCCCGCGTGGTGGTGCTCGACCTGGCCCAGGCCGATCCGGCCGGGGCTGCTGCGCGTCTGGGCGAGGGCCATCTGGGCCTGGTCGCCGACGTGACCGACAAGGCATCCTGCGAGGCCGCTGCCGCCGAGGCGATGCGCCAGTTCGGTCGCATCGACATCCTGGTCAACAACGCCGGCATCACCCAGCCGGTCAAGACACTGGAGATTACCGGCAGCGACTATGACCGCATCCTGGATGTGAGCCTGCGCGGCACGCTTTACATGTCGCAGGCAGTGCTGCCGGCGATGCGCTCGCAAAAGAGTGGCTCCATCGTCTGCATCTCCTCGGTGTCGGCCCAGCGCGGCGGCGGCATCCTGGGCGGCCCGCATTATTCGGCGGCCAAGGCTGGCGTACTGGGCCTGGCGCGCGCCATGGCGCGCGAATTCGGGCCCGAAGGCATCCGCGTCAACTGCATTACGCCCGGCCTGATCGGCACAGACATCATCAAGGGCAAGCTCACCGAGGACAAGAAGGCCGAGATCGCCGAGACCATTCCCCTGGCACGCCTGGGCCGTGCCGAGGATATCGGCGGTGCCTGCGTGTTCTTGGGCAGCGACCTGTCGCAGTACTGCACCGGCATCACGCTGGACGTCAATGGTGGCATGCTGATCCACTAAGCCATTCTCATCACCATGCCGGCCTGGCCGGCAACACCAGAACAAACAGGAGACCAGACATGACCCAAGACCACAGCAAACCTGGCCAACCCGCCATGCGTCGTCGCCAGTTGCTCAAGGCCGGCGCCGTGGGGGCGGCCCTGCCGCTGTTTTCCATCGCCACACGCAGCGCCAACGCCGCCGAGTTCAACTACAAGTTCGCCACCGGCCAGGATCCCTCGCACCCGGTCAACAAGCGTGCGCAGGAAGCCATCGACCGCATCCGCAACGCCACCAGCGGACGCCTGGACATCAAGCTGTTCCCGGCCAACCAGCTGGGCTCGGACACCGACCTGATGTCGCAGATCCGCAATGGCGGCGTGGAGTTCTTCAACCAGGCCAGCGTGGTGCTCTCGACCCTGGTACCGGCGGCCGGCATCGTCAATACCGGCTTCGCCTTCCACGACTACAAGGAAGTCTGGCAAGCCATGGACGGCCCGCTGGGCGCCTACGTGCGCGCGCAGATCGAGAAGGTCGGTCTCTTGACCATGTCCAAGCCCTGGGACAATGGCTTCCGCCAGATCACCACCTCCACCAAGCCGATCAAGACCGCCGGCGATCTCAAGGGCCTCAAGCTGCGGGTACCGGCCGCGCCCATGCTGACCTCGCTGTTCTCGTCCCTGGGCGCCAGCCCCACGCCGATCAACTTCAATGAAGTGTATTCGTCGCTGCAGACCAGGCTGGTCGAGGGCCAGGAAAACCCGCTGGCCATCATCAGCACCGCGCGCCTGTACGAAGTACAGAAGTTCTGCACCATCTCCAACCACGTCTGGGATGCCTACTGGATCCTGGGCAACCGCCGCGCCTTCGAAAAGCTGCCCAAGGACATCCAGGAAATCGTGCGCCGCGAACTGGACAAGGCCGCCACCGACGAACGTGGCGACATCGCCTCGCTCTCCGGCTTCGCGCGCAACGACCTGCAGGGCAAAGGCGTGCAGATCATCGAGGCCGACAAGAATTCCTTCAAGGAAGCGCTGGCCCGTGGCACCTTCTACAAGGACCTGCGCGCCAAGTTCGGCGATGACGCCTGGAAGCTGTTGCAGAACAGCGTCGGGAGCCTGGGATGAGCGCCCTGTCGCTGGAGCAACCAGTAGCCGACGACCGCTCGCTGGCCGCGCGCCTGGAAAACTGGCTGGGTCACGCCATCGAGATCCCTGCCGCCGCGCTGGTGGTGGGCGAGGTGGGGGTGCTGCTGGCGGGCGTGGTGATGCGCTTCATCTTCAACAGTCCCATTCCCTGGGCCGATGAACTGGCGTCCATCCTCTTCCTGTGGCTGGCCAACCTGGGGGCGGCCGTCGCCCTGCGGCGCGGCACCCATATGCGCACTACCGTGCTGGTGGGCTACCTGAGCGAACGCGGCCGCGCCTGGGCCGAAGCACTGGCCATCATCGCCCCCTGCGTGATGTTGCTGATCCTGATGCAGCCGATGTGGGAATACGCCGAAGACGAGATGTTCGTGCAGACCCCCGCCCTGGGCTGGCCCAATACCGTGCGCGCCGCGGCCGTGGCGGTGGGGGCGGCGCTGATGATCGTCATCTGCCTCTTGCGCATCTCGCGCCAGAAGCTGGTCGACCTGGTGGGCGTGGTGGCCTTGCTGGCTGCCGTGGGCGCGGCCATGTATTTCGGTGCCGGCTGGCTGCAAGCCATCGGCAACTGGAACCTGGTGGTGTTCTTCGGCCTGGTGCTGGGCGTGTCGGTGCTGCTGGGCATCCCCATCGCCTTCTGCTTCGGCCTGGCCACCGTGGCCTTCCTGCTGACGGTGACCACCAGTCCGCTGGCGGTGGTCGCGGGTCGCTTCGACGAGGGCATGTCCTCGCTGATCCTCCTGGCGGTGCCCCTGTTCATCCTGCTGGGCCACCTGGTGGAGATGACCGGCATGGCCAAGGCCATGGTGGATTTCCTGGCTTCGCTGCTGGGCCATGTACGCGGCGGCCTGAACTATGTGCTGCTGGGCGCGATGCTGCTGGTCTCGGGCATCTCCGGCGCCAAGACCGCCGACATGGCGGCCGTGGCCCCGGTGCTGCTGCCCGAGATGAAACGACGCGGCAACCATGAAGGCGAACTGATCTCGCTGCTGGCCGCCTCCGGCGCCATGGCCGAGACCATCCCGCCCTCGCTGGTGCTCATCACCATCGGCTCGGTGGCCGGCGTCTCGATTGCCGCGCTCTTCACCGGCGGCATCATGCCCGGCATCGTGCTGGCGGTCCTGCTGGCGATGCTGGCCCGCTGGCGCAGTGCCGAGATCGTCGAAGGCATCCAGCGCGCACCGGGCAAGGTGGTGTTGCGTACCCTCTTCATCGCCCTGCCGGCGCTGGCCCTGCCCATCCTGATCCGCACCGCCGTGGTCGAAGGGGTGGCCACCGCCACCGAGGTCTCCACCATCGGCATCGCCTATTCGGTGGTGGCCGGCCTGCTGGTCTATCGCAAGTTCGACTGGAAGCGCCTCTATCCCATGCTGGTGGATACCGCCGCCTTGTCGGGCGCCATCCTCTTCATCATCGGCACCGCCACCGGCATGTCGTGGGCACTGACGCAATCGGGTTTCTCGCACTCCCTGGCCGAGGCCATGACCAGCGTGCCGGGCGGCAAGTACGGCTTCCTGCTGGTGTCGATCGCCGCCTTCGTGGTGCTGGGCAGCGTGCTGGAAGGCATCCCGGCCATGGTGCTGTTTGCGCCGCTGCTCTTCCCGGTGGCCAAGGCCATCGGCGTGCACGAGGTGCACTACGCCATGGTCATCATCCTCTCCATGGGCGTGGGCCTGTTCGCGCCGCCCTTCGGACTGGGCTACTACGCCGCCTGCACCATCGGACGCGTGCATCCGGATGTGGCCGTCAAGCGCATCTGGCCCTACCTGGGCGCGCTGGTGGTGGGCCTGTTGATCGTGGCCTTCGTGCCGTGGTTCTCGGTCGGTTTCCTCTGATCCCTCTCAACCCAAGAACACTCCAAGCAAGGAATCGCAATGTCTGACAATCTGGCAAACCTGCGCGCCAGCGCATACCGAATCCGCCGCAATGCCGTGCGCATGGGCGAGGTCCAGGGCCAAGGCTATATCGGCCAGGCGCTGGGCTGGGCCGACGTGCTGGCCGTGGCCTTCAAGCACGCCATGCAACTGCACCCGCAAGACCCCGAATGGAGCGGCCGCGACCGCTTCCTGCTCTCGCACGGTCACTATGCCATCGCCCTCTATGCGGCCCTGATCGAAGCCGGCGTCATTCCCGACGAAGAACTGGAATCCTATGGCAGCGACGATAGCCGCCTGCCCATGTCGGGCATGGCGACCTATACGCCGGGCATGGAAATCTCCGGCGGTTCGCTCGGCCAGGGACTGGCCATCGGCGTGGGCATGGCACTGGGCCTGCGCTACAACAACAACCCGGCCTTCGTCTACAACTCCATGTCCGACGGTGAGCTGGACGAAGGCTCCACCTGGGAAGCCGCCATGGGCGCGGCCCACCACCAGCTGGGCAACCTGATCTGCCTGGTCGACATCAACAACCAGCAGGCTGACGGCCCCTCCAGCAAGATCATGGGATTCGAGCCGCTGGCCGACAAATGGACTTCCTTCGGCTGGCATGTGCAACGGGTCGACGGCAATGACCTGGAGGCCGTGGTGCAGGCCTTCGACAACGCGCGCAACCTGCAGGAAGCCAAGCCGCGCGTGATCCTGTTCGATACCCTGATGGGCCGTGGTGTGCCCTTCCTGGAGCAGCGCGAAAAGAACCACTTCATCCGCGTCGATCCGCCCGAGTGGCAGCAAGCCCTGTCCATCCTCGACCAGTCTTATCAACAAGGAAGCCAAGCATGAACACCGTCGCAGAAAAGAAACCGCGCCTGACCACCTCGGCCATGATCGCCTCCATCGCCGGCGAAGGCCAGCGCGTGCAGGCCGCGCCGTTCGGCAAGGCACTGGTGGAATATGCCGCTGACCGTCCCGAGATCGTCGGCCTCACCGCCGACCTGGCCAAGTACACCGACCTGCACCTGTTCCAGAAGGCCTATCCGGAGCGCTTCTTCCAGATGGGCATGGCCGAGCAGTTGCTGATGGCCACCGCCGGCGGCATGGCCAAGGAAGGCCTGGTCCCCTTTGCCACCACCTATGCGGTATTTGCCACCCGGCGCGCCTACGACTTCATCCACCAGGTGATTGCCGAGGAAAACCTGAACGTCAAGATCTGCTGCGCCCTGCCGGGCCTGACCACCGGTTACGGCCCCAGCCACCAGGCCACGGAAGACCTGGCGATGATGCGCGCCATTCCCGGCATGACCATCGTCGATCCCTGCGATGCGCTGGATCTGGAGCAGGCCGTGCCCCAGATCGCCGCCCACCAGGGCCCGGTCTACATGCGCCTGGCACGTGGCAATGTGCCGCTGGTGCTGGATGAATACGACTACAAGTTTGAACTGGGCCGCGCCAAGGAAATCCGCGACGGCAACGATGTGCTGATCATCTCCAGCGGCTTCATGACCATGCGCGCGCTGGAAGTGGCCAAGGCGCTGGAAGCCGACAATGTCAGCGTGGGCGTGCTGCACTGCCCGACCATCAAGCCCTTTGACGAAGCGACCGCGATCGAACAGGTCAAGAAGAAGAACCGCCTGGTGGTGGTGGCCGAGAACCACTCGGTCATCGGTGGCCTGGGCGAGATCGTCGCCAGCACCCTCATGCGCCATCGCGTGCAGCCGGCCGGCTTCCAGATGGCCGGCCTGCCCGACGCCTTCCTCGACGCGGGCGCACTGCCGACCCTGCATGACCGCTATGGGATCAGCTGCGAGGTGTTGAGCCGGCGGATCAGGGAGTGGTTGAAGTAAGCCCGGGCCAAGCGATGGTCGCTATCCTGAGATTCCTGCTAAGGAAACTGGACGGCGACACTGGCCCGCCGCGCTCGCGCGACGTCCTTGAGCGCGGCAGCCAGCAATTCTGGGTCATTGGCAGCACGGATATCCGCAAGATAGGCCGTAATGGCTTCCTCGCTGTCGAGATACCGTACCGAATCAAAGACTGGAAGATCGGCAGCCCGTATGCGCTCTGTCATGGTCATCCATTTCCTGGTTTGTGCTTCAAAGTTCATAGACATCCGTCATAAAAAAAGGAGACCCAGGTCTCCTTTTTTCATGCTGCGCTGGCCGCTCACTTCAGGCTCAGCACCCACTTCACCAGCTGGTGGGCTTCGGCTTCGGTCACCTGGGCCTTGTTGGCCGGCATCGGGACTGCGCCCCAGACGCCGCTGCCGCCTTCAAGCACCTTCTTGACCAGCTTGGCTTCGGCATCCTTCTGGCCGGCGTACTTCTTGGCCACATCCTTGTAGGCGGGACCGACGATCTTGGCATCCACCGAGTGGCAGGCCATGCAATTCTTGGACTTGGCCAGTTGCTCATTGGCCATGGCTTCGGCAGAAATGGCCGAACCGGCCACCAGGGTGGCGATCAACAACAGGTATTTCATGGGGGCTCCTCAGCGTGCGGTGGACGACAATCGCCTGCTGCAACACTTGTCAAGGCGCTTTACAGGCGCAGCCATTCTACCCGGCTTCAACCTGACTCCCATATCTGTCCTTGCGTATAACTGTCATAGATCAAATTCCATGACAGAAACACCTCGTACCCCATCCCTCCTTGCCGCCGACTGTGCGCCGGGGATATCATTGGCACCCGACTCATTCGGAATCGATATCAATCCATGTCCGACCAACCCCGCCTGGAACTGCGCCAGCTGCGCTACTTCGCCGCCGTTGCCGAGGAAAAACATTTCGGCCGCGCCGCCGCCCGCCTGCACATGACCCAGCCGCCGCTGTCGCAGACCATCGCCGCGCTGGAAGACCTGCTGGGCACGCCCCTGTTCCACCGCACCAAGCGCAGCGTGGCCCTGACGGCCGCCGGTGCCGCATTGTTGCCAGAAGCACAACGCATCCTGCAACAAGCCGCCGCCCTGCCCGACCTGGCGCGCCGCGCCGCCAGCGGGGCCTCGGGCCTGCTGTCGCTATCCTTCATCTCCAGTGCCGACTACAGCATCCTGCCGCCGCTGCTGCAGCGCTTCCGCGCCCGCTACCCGCAGGTGCAGATCGAGCTGCGCGAGGCTACCACCGACATCCAGCTGGAAGACCTGATGCAGGGCAAGATCGATGCCGGCCTGCTGCTGCCGCCCCTGCCCGAAAAGGCTGCCGCCCTGCTGGATGTGCGCCCGGTACTGTCGGAGCCGCTGATCGCGGCCCTGCCCGAGGGCACCGTCAAGAAGCCCGGCCCGGTCTCCCTGAAGAGCCTGCGCGAGCTGCCGCTGATCATCTTCCCGCGCCGTATCTCGCCAGCCTTCCATGACACCATCCTGTCCTGCTTTCGCGATGCGGGCGTGACGCCCCATATCGGCCAGGAAGCCATCCAGATGCAAACCATCGTCGGCCTGGTGTCGGCTGGCATGGGCATGGCGCTTGTGCCACAATCCGTGTCGAACCTGAAGCGCCCGGGTGTCGACTACCGCCGCTTGAGCGACCCGGCGCCGGAAATCCAGACCGGCCTGGCCTGGCGGCGCGACAGCACCTCCAGCGTACTGCGGGCGCTGCTGGAGCTGCTCGACGACCCGGCCTGAGCGCTATCCTGACAAATCGCGGACAAGAACTTGTGCCTCCGGCCGCGCTCCAAGTGCCGTTTGCCCTACAACAGAAAGATCAAACTCATGCTCGTCCACCCCATGCCCAACCCGATCGCCGTGCAGATCGGGCCTCTGGCCGTCCACTGGTATGGCCTGATGTACCTGCTGGCCTTCGCCCAGTTCATCGCGCTGGGCCGCCTGCGCATCAAGCAACCGCATATCGCCGCCGTCGGCTGGAAGAAGGAAGACCTGGACGACATGCTCTTCTACGGCGTGCTGGGGGTGGTGCTGGGCGGGCGCATCGGCGAGATCCTGTTCTACAACCCGGCCTACTACTTCGCCCATCCGGCGGACATGATCGCGGTCTGGAAGGGCGGCATGTCCTTCCACGGCGGTTTCCTGGGCGTGATGCTGGCGATGTACCTGTGGGGCCGCAAGCGCGGCCGCAACCTGATGGACATCATGGATTTCATCGCCCCGATGGTGCCGCTGGGCTATGCCGCCGGCCGCCTGGGCAACTTCATCAACGCCGAACTGCCGGGCCGCCCGGCCGATCCCTCGCTGCCCTGGGCCATGATCTGGCCCAATGTGGACAACATCCCGCGCCATCCCTCGCCGATCTACCAGATGCTGGTCGATGGCATCCTGCTGTTCATCATCCTGTGGATCTTCTCGCGCCACTCCCGCCCGCGCATGGCGGTGGCTGGCATGTTCTCGCTGCTGTATGGCTGCGCGCGCTTCTTCACCGAGTATTTCCGGGTGCCGGACTACGACGTGCATTTCGGCAGCATCACCATCTCGGCCGGGCAGATGCTGTCGGTGCCGATGATCGTGCTGGGCATCATCCTGCTGGTGCTGGCCTACAAGCTCAGGCAGCAGGCGCAGGCGCCGTCGGAACCTGCGCTGGCCGGCAAGAAGTAATCCCGGCTTGCTCATGAGCACGGCCTGCCAGCCCACGCTGGCAGACCGGGTCTCGGCTCAGATCACTTTCCGCACCTCGGTAGCGGCCGGCAGCAGCGTAGTGCCATCCCTGGCGGTAGGCGCCATGAAGGGAATCGGCTTGCCGGTGCGCTTGTCCACCAGCACCGAGTGGCGCTCGCCACGCTCGAACAGGTGCTGTTCTCCCCATTGGCGCAACGCCACCACGACGGGAAACAGGCTTTCCCCCTCCCCAGTCAACACATACTCCTGATAGGCCGTGCCATCGGATGCATCCTGCGTTTCCAGGATGCCCGCATCGACCAGCTTGCGCAGCCGGTCGCTGAGGATGTTGCGGGCCACGCCCAGGCTGCGCTGGAAATCACCGAAACGGCGCACACCGTCGAAGGCATCGCGCACGATCAGCAGCGACCAGCGATCGCCGATCAGATCGACGGATCGGGCAACGGGACAGGCTTCGTTATTCATGGGCAGGCGCGACGGCATGGGGTTTCCTGGTGGGCGAACGAAGACAAGTACGGGGACAAATTATCCAGTTGCATTTTAAAACTTCATCGCCTAGCATTCAACAAGTTTCATTTTGAAACCAGATTGAATGGACCCGAGATCATGAAGCCATCTCCCACCTCATCCTCATCGCCAGAGGAAACGCAGAGACAAGCACAACCACCGGGCATGCCCCGCAGCCTGGTGTGGCTGTTCGCCATCGCCAGTGGCCTGAGCGTGGCGAACGTCTATTACGCCCAGCCCCTGCTGGATGCGCTGGCGCGGGACTTCAACATCAGCCATGCAGCCGTCGGCGGCGTCATCACGGCCACGCAGACCGGCTGCGCGCTGGCCCTGCTACTGCTGGTGCCATTGGGGGACCGGATGGATCGCCGTCGCCTGATGGCGGCGCAACTGCTGGCACTGGCGGCTGCGCTGGCCGCCGTCGGCCTGACCCGGTCCGCGCCTGCCCTGCTGGCAGGCATGCTGGCCGTCGGCCTGTTGGGTACGGCGATGACGCAGGGGCTGATCGCCTATGCCGCCAGCGCGGCTGCGCCCCATGAACAGGGCCGCGTGGTGGGAGCGGCGCAAGGCGGCGTCTTCATCGGCCTGCTGCTGGCGCGTGTGTTTGCCGGTGCCGTCAGCGACCTGGTGGGCTGGCGCGGCGTGTATGTCTGCGCTGCGGTCCTGATGCTGGCGATAGCCCTTCCGCTATGGCGGCGCTTGCCCGCCCTGCCTCCGGTAGAGCGCGCGATGAGTTATCCACGCCTGATCGCCTCCATGTTCACACTACTGCGCCAGGAAAAGGTATTGCAGGTGCGCGGCGTGCTGGCGCTGTTGATGTTCGCCGCGTTCAACATCTTCTGGAGCGCGCTGGTGCTGCCGCTGAGCGCAGCGCCCTATGGTTTCTCGCACACGATCATCGGTGCCTTCGGGCTGGTCGGCGTCATCGGCGCCCTGATCGCCGCGCGCGCCGGGCAGTGGGCGGATCGGGGTTACGCCCAGCGCACCAGCGCGGCGGCACTGGCGCTGCTCGTGCTGGCCTGGTGGCCACTGTCGCTGATGGCGTCATCCTTGTGGGCAATGGTGATCGGCATCGTCCTGCTGGACCTGGGAGGACAGGCGCTGCACGTCACCAACCAGAGCCTGATCTTCCGTACCCGGCCCGAGGCGCATAGTCGGTTGGTCGGCCTGTACATGCTGTTCTACGCGCTTGGCAGCTGGCTGGGAGCCATCGGCACCACCCTCACCTACGCCCATGCCGGATGGCAGGGTGTGTGTGCGCTGGGCGCGGCAGTGAGCCTGCTGGCCTTGCTGTTCTGGGCGATGACGTTCAAAGGCCGGGCGGCGCTCGCCTGTGTTCGGGCGGAGCCGGGGTCACGGTGACATGAAAAAGGGCGGTACCGATCACATCGGTACCGCCCTTCTGTCCAGCCGGCCTGTGGAAAACTCAGGCCTTCTTCAAGGCGCTGGCCGCGCGGGCGATCTCGGTGATCTTGTCCCAGTCACCGGCCTCGATGGCCGCCTTCGGGGTCAGCCAGGAGCCGCCCACGCAGACCACGTTCTTGCAGGCCAGGAACTGCGGCGCGGTCTCTTGCGTGATACCACCGGTGGGGCAGAACGACACATCGGCCAGGGGACCGGCGATACCGTTGAGCATGCCGATGCCACCCGCCGGCACCGCCGGGAACAGCTTCAGTTGACGGAATCCCGCTTCGCGCGCCGCCATCACTTCAGAGGGCGTCATCACGCCCGGCAGCAGCGGCAGGCCGCTGCGCTTGGCGGCTTCGATCAGCGCCGGGGTCAGGCCGGGCGAGACGCCGAAGACCGCACCCGCATCGCGCGAAGCGACGAATTCCTCGGGCGAAGTCAGGGTACCCACGCCGACGATGGCATCCGGCACCGACTCGGCGATGGCGCGGATGGCCGGCAGGCCGTGCTCGGTACGCAGGGTGATTTCCAGCACGCGGATACCGCCCGCGACCAGGGCACGCGCCAGCGGCACGGCGTGTTCGAACTTGTCGATGGCGATCACCGGGATGACCGGCGAGGCGCGCATGATTTCCAGTGTGGTCTTCATACCGATGCTTTCTCTTTCTCAAAAATCGGCGGCAGGCCGAAGGTGGCGCCGCCCTCTTCTGCGGTGCCTACCGCGTTACGGAACAGGCTGAACAATTCGCGACCCATGCCGTGCTGGTTGCCCGACAGGTCGGTCACGTCCTGGCTGCGTGCTTCCCACTCGGCAGCCGCTACCTTGGCTTCCAAGGTGCCGGCTTCGGCGTCCAGGCGGATGATATCGCCATTGCGCACGCGGCCCAAGGGGCCACCGCCCAGTACTTCAGGCGTGACGTGGATCGCGGCCGGTACTTTACCCGATGCGCCCGACATGCGGCCATCGGTGACCAGCGCCACGTGGCGGCCCTTGTCCTGCAGGATGCCCAGCGCCGGCGTGAGCGCATGCAGCTCGGGCATGCCATTGGCGCGCGGGCCCTGGAAGGTGATCACGGCAACGAAATCGCGGTCCAGCTCGCCGGCCTTGAAGGCCGCCATGAAGGCTTCCTGCGAGTGGAACACCACGGCCGGTGCTTCCACCACGCGGTGCTCGTGCTTGACGGCCGAGATCTTGATGACGGCACGACCCAGGTTGCCCTGCAGCAGCTTGAGGCCGCCATCAGCCGAGAAGGGCTTGGCGACCGTGCCCAGCACGGTGTCGTCGCCACTCTGGGCCGGCGCATCCTGCCAGGTCACGGTGCCGGGGCGACCATCCTTGCCCTCGGCAGCCAGCATCGGCTCCTTGCAGTGTTGGCGCAGGCCCTGGCCGAGAATGGTGGTGACGTCGTCATGCATCAGGCCGGCATCGATCAGCTCGCGCAGCACGAAGCCGGTGCCACCGGCGGCATGGAAGTGGTTCACGTCGGCCGTGCCATTGGGATAGATACGGGTCACCAGCGGCACCACGGCGGAGAGCTTGTCGAAGTCATCCCAGTCGATCACGATGCCGGCCGCCTTGGCGATGGCCACCAGGTGCAGGGTGTGGTTGGTGGAGCCACCGGTGGCGTGCAGGGCGACGATGGCGTTGACGATGGCCTTCTCGTCGATCATGCGGCCCACCGGCGTGTATTGCGCGCCGAGGTCGGTGATCCGGGCGGCCTGACGAGCGGCTTCGGCAGTCAGGGCATCGCGCAGCGGGGTGTTGGGGGTGATGAAGGCGGCGCCCGGCAGGTGCAGGCCCATGGCTTCCATCAGCATCTGGTTGCTGTTGGCGGTGCCGTAGAAGGTGCAGGTACCGGCACCGTGATAGGACTTGGACTCGGCCTCCAGCAACTCGGCGCGACCGATCTTGCCAGCCGTGTAGAGCTGGCGGATCTTGACCTTGTCGCTATTGCTCATGCCGCTGGTCATGGGGCCGGCCGGCACGAACACCGCCGGCAGGTGGCCGAAATGCAGCGCCCCGATCAACAGGCCCGGCACGATCTTGTCGCACACGCCCAGGTAGAGGGCGGCGTCGAACATGTTGTGCGACAGCGCCACGGCAGCGGCCATGGCGATGGTGTCACGCGAGAACAGCGACATCTCCATCCCGGTCTGGCCCTGGGTGACGCCATCGCACATGGCCGGCGTGCCACCGGCGAACTGCGCCACGGCACCGGCTTCGCGGGCGGCATCCTTGAGGATCTGCGGGAAGCGCTCGAACGGCTGGTGCGCCGACAGCATGTCGTTGTAGGCCGAGACGATGGCCAGCGACGGCGCCTTGTCTTCCTTCAGCTTGAGCTTGTCGTTGGCCGGGAAGGCCGCAAAGCCGTGAGCCAGGTTGGTACATGCCAGCGCACCGCGCTGGGCGCCCTTGCGGCGAGCCGCTTCCAGTCGTTCGAGATAAGCGGTCCGGTAAGGACGGCTACGTTCGGCGATGCGCCGGGTGACGCTGGCTAAGGTAGCGTTGAGAGGCATTGTCTTTTTCCTGTTAGCGTTAACAATGTAATTTTACTACACAATTTTCAACGAATGAAATCATACACTTAGAGCACTGCAACATGCGCGACGCACGCGTTTTTTCATTGCGCCTACAAAAAATCGCCTAAAAGCCTTATCAGTCTGCGTTTGCGGGCCATCCAAGGAAAGTCGATGACTTGTCATGGCCGCGTCACAAACTGTAGTGAAATTACCATTCTGTTCGCAATTGATGTATAGTTTCATCGTTGCACCAAGAATACGTATCGCGGCCGGCTGCAGGAGACACATGCAGCCAGGGCTTGCCAGGCCACGACAGCCAACCGACACCAGACCCATGCACACCACCGCACTGACCGACACGGCCGCCTTCAAGGCATTGCAACAACATCACGCCCAGGCCGTGGACTGGCACATGCGCGACCTGTTCGCGCAGCAACCCGAGCGTTTCGAGCGCATGCATGTGCGCGCCGCCGGCCTCCTGCTGGACTATTCCAAGAACCGCATCCAGTCCGAGACCCTGTCGCTGCTGATGAGCCTGGCCCGCGAGCGTGGCGTGGAAGCGCTGCGCGAGGCCATGTTCCGCGGCGAGAAGATCAACTTTACAGAACATCGCGCCGTGCTGCACACCGCACTGCGTGCACCGGCCGGCGCCTGTGACGCCCTGGTGGATGGACACGGCGTGGGCGAAGACGTTCATGCCGTCCTGGCCCATATCCGCGATTTCTCCGAGCGCGTGCGCAGCGGCGCCTGGCGCGGCCACACCGGACGCGAGATCACCGACATCGTCAATATCGGCATCGGCGGCTCCTTCCTCGGTCCGCAAATGGTCTGCACCGCCCTGCGCGACTATGGCCACGCGCGCCTGCACGCCCATTTCGTCTCCAACGTGGACGGCCACGACCTGGAAGAAGTGCTCTCGCGCGTCGATCCCGAGACCACGCTCTTCATCGTCGCCTCCAAGACCTTCACCACCCAGGAAACCATGCTCAACGCCAAGTCGGCGCGCGCCTGGTTCTTGCGTCACGGCAAGGAGGCCGACCTGGCCCGCCACTTCGTGGCGGTATCCACCAATGCCGCCGAGGTCACGGCCTTCGGCATCGACCCCGACAACATGTTCCCCTTCTGGGACTGGGTCGGTGGCCGCTATTCGGTGTGGTCGGCCATCGGCCTGCCCATTGCGCTGCTGATCGGCTTCGAGCACTTCTCGGCTTTCCTGGCCGGCGCCCATGCGATGGACCGCCACTTCCGCGAAGCCCCGCTGGAATCGAACATGCCGGTCATCCAGGCCCTGATCGGTATCTGGAACCGCAACTTCTTCAACAGCGAATCGCTGTCGGTGGCGCCCTATCACCAGTGGCTGCGCTACTTCCCGGCCTACCTGCAACAGCTCGACATGGAGAGCAACGGCAAGCGCATCACTCGTGACGGCACGGCCGTGGGCGTGGCCACCTGTCCCTTCATCTGGGGCGACGTCGGTACCAACGGCCAGCACGCCTTCTTCCAGCTGTTGCACCAGGGCACCGATGTCACGCCCATCGATTTCATTGCTGTCCTGAAACCCTCGCACCATATTGCCGAGCACCAGGATGTGCTGCTGGCCAACTGCTTCGCCCAGTCCGAGGCCTTCATGCGCGGCAAGGCTGCCGATGAGGTGCGCGCCGACCTGGAAAAGCAGGGCGTCGACGAAGCGGAACTCCAGGCGCTGCTGCCGCACAAAACCTTCGATGGCAACCGTCCCAGCAATACCCTGCTGCTGCCCGAACTGAACCCGCATGCGCTGGGCGCGATGATTGCGCTCTACGAGCACAAGACCTTCGTACAGGGCGCCATCTGGGGCATCAACAGCTTCGACCAGTGGGGCGTGGAACTGGGCAAGGTGCTGGCCAAGACCATCCACGGCGAGCTCAAGAGCGAACCCAACCCGGCGCTGCACGATGCCTCCACCAATGCCCTGATTGCATTGGCGCGACAGGCAAGACAGGGCTGATGCCCGCAGCGCATCGCAGCACAACGTAGATAACGCACACCGAGACCTTACCTACCATGGCTATTTCCGATTTCGATCTGGTTTTATTTGGCGGCACCGGCGACCTGTCGATGCGCAAGCTGCTGCCCGCGCTGTATGCCCGCGACCGCGCCCGCGACCTGCCGCCCGACGCGCGCATCGTCTGCCTGGGCCGTGACGAGAAGACCCGCGAGGAATTCCTGCAACTGGTGGAAAAATCCGCCAAACCCCACGTGCCGGCCGCCAACCTGGACGCCGCCGTCTGGGACCGTTTCAGCAACCGCCTGCAATACGCCTCGGTCAACGCCAAGGAAGGCAGCAGCTTCGATCACCTCAAGGACGCCCTGCGCGACATCGACGGCCTGGCCCGCGTGTTCTACCTGGCCACGCCGCCCAGCCTGTTCGCCTCGATCTGCGAAAACCTCTCCAAGGCCGGGCTGGTCACGCCGGCCTCGCGCGTGGTGCTGGAAAAACCGCTGGGCCGCGACCTCAAGAGCGCCCGCGACATCAACGCCCAGGTCGGCCGTTACTTCCAGGAATCGCAGATCTTCCGTATCGACCACTACCTCGGCAAGGAAGCGGTGCAGAACCTGCTGGCGCTGCGCTTTGGCAACGTGCTCTTCGAGCCGCTGTGGCGCCGCGAATGGATCTCGGACGTGCAGATCACCATCGCCGAAGAGCTGGGCGTGGGTGGCCGCTTCGACTACTACGACACCTCCGGCGCCCTGCGCGACATGCTGCAGAACCACCTGCTGCAACTGCTCTGTATCGTCGCCATGGAGCCGCCCGTGTCCAACTCGGCCGACGCCGTGCGTGACGAAAAGCTCAAGGTACTGCGCTCGCTCAAGCGCTTTACCCCGACCACGCTGGCCATGAACGTGGTGCGCGGCCAGTACCGCGCCGGTCACGTCAATGGCGTGGCCGTGCCGGGCTACCGCAAGGAAGCCGACGCCAATCCCGAATCGCGTACCGAAACCTATGTGGCGGTGAAGGCCGAGATCGATACCTGGCGCTGGGCCGGCGTGCCCTTCTACCTGCGTACCGGCAAGCGCATGGCCGACTCGCTGGCCGAGATCGTGGTGCGCTTCAAGAGCGTGCCGCACTCCATCTTCGCGCATCACAACGACACCCCCAACTGCCTGGTGATCCGCCTGCAGCCCGACGAAGGCCTGCACATGAACCTGATGGCCAAGCAACCCGGCGACGGCATGCGCCTGCGCCCGGTGGAGCTGGAACTGGACTTCCGCGAGAAATTCAAGACCCCGCGCATGGACGCCTACGAACGCCTGCTGCTGGATGTGCTGCGCGGCCACCTGACCCTGTTCATGCGCAGCGACGAACTGGAAGCCGCCTGGGAATGGGTGGAACCGATCCTGAACCACTGGGACCAGCAGGAAGCCGACCCCGTGCCCTACAACGCCGGCACCTGGGGCCCCGCCGCCGCCAGCGCCCTGATCGGCCGCGACGGCCTGCAGTGGCGCGAAGAAGCGCTGCCCGAAGTGTAAGCCCCTCACCCGGCCATCATGTCCATGCTGCTCGACTCCATCCGCACCCACATCAACTCCCTCTCCAAGTCGGAGAAGAAGGTGGCTGCGACCATCCTCGCCAATCCGCAACTGGCGCTGGCGGAGAACCTGACGGCGCTGGCCAAGAATGCCGAAGTGTCGGAGCCGACCGTGATCCGCTTCTGTCGCGCCATCGGCTACGAGGGCTGGCATGACTTCAAGCTGAAGCTGGCGCAAAGCCTGGCGCTGGCCCTGCCCGGCGCCGACGAGACACTGGCCCAGGACGACCTGGCTGCAGATCTCGTCAACAAGATCTGCAGCCGCTCCATCAACACCCTGCTGGACCTGCGCAACCACCTCAATCCGGATGCCATCCAGCTGGCGCTGGACGTGCTGGCGCGCGCCAACAAGATCGAGTTCTACGGCCAGGGCACCTCCGGTATCGTGGCCAACGATGCCCAGCACAAGTTCTTCCGCTCGGGCGTACCGACGGTGGCCTACTCCGACCCGCACATCCACAGCATCGCCGCCTCGCTGCTGAAGGCGGGCGACTGCGTGGTGGCGATCTCGCAGCGCGGCGGCAATGCCGCCCTGCTGCGCTCGATCCAGCTAGCCCGCAAGGGCGGTGCCGACATCATCGTGCTGGGTCCGTCCGGCACTCCGCTGGCCGAACTGGCCACCGTGCTGGTGCCCATCGACCTGTCCTTCAACATCGATCCCTACACGCCCATCTCGGCGCGCCTGGCGCACCTGGTGGTGATCGACATCCTGGCGGTGGGACTGGCGCTGCGACGGGGGCCGGAATTCCGCAAGAAGATGCAGAACGCACAGAAGTCGCTGCAGAAGTTCGACATGCAGTTCGACTCCTTCTTCCGCTGACCGGGGCTGCGCCCGATCAAGTATCAGCGATTGGCCGACAGACAGGAGACCACGATTGCGTACAATGCCGATGTCCCACATTCTTCCAACTTAGCAACAGGACTTCCCATGAGCCAGCTTGACCAGTTGAAGCAGTACACCACCATCGTGGCCGACACCGGCGACTTCCAGGCGATGAAGGCCTTCGCCCCGCAGGACGCCACCACCAACCCTTCGCTGATCCTCAAGGCCGTCCAGAAGGCCGAGTACCAGCCGCTGCTGGCGTCCGTGGTCAAGGCCAATGCCGGCAAGAGCACCGACGAGATCATCGATCGCCTGCTGATCGCCTTCGGCCTGGAAATCCTCAAGATCATCCCGGGTCGCGTCTCCACCGAGACCGATGCGCGCCTGTCCTTCGACACCGCCGGCACCGTGGCCAAGGGCCGCGAGCTGATCCGCCTGTACGAAGAAGCCGGCATCGCCCGCGAGCGCGTGCTCATCAAGATCGCCTCCACCTGGGAAGGCATCCGCGCCGCCGAGCTGCTGGAAAAGGATGGTATCCGCTGCAACCTGACCCTGCTGTTCTCGCTGCCGCAAGCGATTGCCTGCGCCGAAGCCGGCGTGCAACTGATCTCGCCCTTCGTCGGCCGCATCTATGACTGGTACAAGAAATCCACCGGCCAGGAATACACCGGCAGCGACGATCCGGGCGTGCAATCGGTCAAGGCGGTGTACAACTACTACCGCAAGTTCGGCTACGCCACCGAGGTGATGGGCGCGAGCTTCCGCAACACCTCGCAGATCGTGGAACTGGCCGGTTGCGACCTGCTCACCATCAGCCCCGACCTGCTGCAGAAGCTGGCCGACACCGATGCCCCGGTGGAGTGCAAGCTGAACAAGGAAGCCGCCGCGGCGGCCGACATCACCCGCGTGCCCCTGGACGAGAAGGCTTTCCGCCTGGCCTTGAACGGCGACGCCATGGCCACCGAGAAGCTGGCCGAAGGCATCCGCCAGTTCGCCGCCGATGCGGTCAAGCTGGAACAGATCGTGGAAGGCTTGCGTTAAGCCGGCACACCGGCATGGATCCGGAGGTCTGTCGATACGGCGGGCCGGAAAAAACAACAGGCCGCACCCGTGAGGATGCGGCCTGTTGCTTTTCCACTCGCCCTCCTACCGCGCAGCCGACCCCGAACGGGTCGCCTCCTCCAGCGTGAGCAGCGTGTGTGCGATGGTATCCGTGGTCGCCAGCGTCTTGATGGTGCCAGTGCGCAACGCACCCAGCAGGGCGCTGGCCTTGCTGCTCTCGCTGGCCACCGCGATCACGTCGGGAATGCGGCGCAGGTCGTCCAGCGAAAGACCGATCACCCGCCCATGGGTTTCGGTACGGGTGGGCTCGCCATGGATGTTGATGAAGTCATAGCCCATCATGTCGCCCACCGCGCCCTGGCGACGCAGCTCCGTGATTTCCTGTGGCGAGAACCAGCCCATCCTGACCATCTGGCTTTCTTCGTTGATGTCGCCGATGCCGATCAGTGCGACATGGGCGCGGCGCGCCTTGTCCAGCGTCGGTCGCACAGCGTCGTTGGCCAGCAGGGCGTCGCGCACGGCGGCGCTGTCGACCAGCGCCGGCGCATACAGGGTCTCGCTCTCGCCGCCGAAACGCGAGGCCAGGCGACGGCAGATATGGTCGGAATTCATCGTCTCGCCGCCACGATAGTAGCCACCGATGGCACACACGAAAGTGGCGCTGCGCCGGGTATTGGATAGCGCATGCTCCGAGACGGCATTGATGTTGCGGCCAATGCCCACGGCCACGATGCTGTCATCGGTCAGACTGCGATCGAGGTGATTGGCCACCAGCCCAGCCAGCATGGCGCGCTGCCGCTCCTGGTCATTGTGGCTGACCGAGATGAGCGCGCGCTCGATGCCGAAGCGCTGCATCAATGCATGCTCCAGCTCGATGGTCAGTCCCGGATGGTGGCGCACGCGGATCTCGACAATGCCCTCGTCCTGCGCCCGCTTGAGCATGCGCGCAATCGAGGCGCGCGAAATCGAGAAGCGCTCGGACAACTCCTGCTGCGTCAGACCGTCGACGTAGTACAGCGTGGCTAGGCGAGTCAACTCATCCATCGACATGGATCCCCCCCTTGGCTTGCCACGTTCCGGTCATCCCAGCCACGAGCGACCACATGGCACGCGGCACGGCGCTCATGGGCGCCTGATATTGTGCAAATTGCATTCATATTCCCTGATGCGCTCCAGCTTCTCCGAGGAACGCCCACCTGAAAACTCCGAGGCCAGCCAGGTATCGACGATCGCCTTGGCCAGCTCCACCCCGACCACGCGCGCCCCCAGGGTAATGATTTGCGCATCGTTGCTCTTGCTGGCGCGCTCGGCCGAATAGGTATCGTGACATTGCGCGGCGCGCACGCCAGGCACCTTGTTGGCGGAGATGGCCATGCCGATGCCGGTCCCGCATAGCAGGATGGCACGCCCGAACGCCCCCTGGCTGAGCTGCTCAGCGACGGCAAAGGCGATATCGGGGTAGATCACGGGCTCCGTATCATGGGTGCCGAAGTCCACCACGTCAAGGCCCTTCCCCTGCAAATGGGACTTGATGATTTCCTTGAGCCCGTAGGCCGCCTCGTCACAACCGATCGCTATTTTCATCCTTGGCTCCTCTCGTCTGCACGCCACTCTGGCGATGCTCTCATCCGAATATTTAATCATCATCGGACATTTGCTCAACAAAAGACTAATGCATGGCGCAGAAAAATGCCATGAAAACCATAAAAAATCGCCAAAAGTGCCCAGAAAGGTTCTCATTAGACAAAAACAAATGACTTTTTGTTATTTAAATTTCCAAACAAATGCCCGTTGACATGAAAAAGATTCTTTGCAATGATGATCTCCACAAAGCAATTAATCATCAATGAACATTTGTTCATCGCATGAATGGAGACAGTCATGGCAGAGCTATTACTGGACGCACAAGGCGTAGGCAAGCGCTTCAACGAGGTCGCCGCGCTCATCGACGGACGCCTGCAACTGGCGCGTGGCAGCGTGCATGCCCTGTGCGGTGGCAACGGGGCCGGCAAGTCGACCTTCCTGGGGATCGTGATGGGATTGCTGCGGCGCGACAGCGGAGAGATCCGGCTCAAGGGCCGGCTGGTCGACTTCCACTCTCCCGCCGACGCCCTGCGCCATCACATTGCCATCATCACCCAGGAGCTCTCCCCCATCCCCGGCATGAGCGTGGCCGAAAACCTCTACCTCGGCCGCGAACCCCGCCGCGCCGGCATCTGCGTGGACACCCGTGCCATGCAACGGCAAGCCCAGGCGCTGCTGGACCGGCTGCAGTTCCAGGTCGACGCCCGTGCCCGCATGCGCGACCTGAGCCTGGCCCAGGTGCAACTGGTGGAAATCGCCAAGGCCTTCAGCCACGACTGTGACGTGATGATCATGGACGAACCCACCTCGGCCATCGGCGAGTGCGAGACCGGGCTGCTCTTTCGCGCCATCCGCAACGTGGCCGCGCAGGGCACGGGCATCATCTACGTCTCCCATCGCTTGTCCGAGATCTTCCAGATCGCTGACCACTACACGGTCTTTCGCGATGGCCGCTTCATCCAGAGCGGCGCCATCGGCGACATCGACCGAGCCACGCTGGTCAAGGCCATCGTGGGCCGCTCGCTGCAGCATCAGCAGCGCACGCCGCGCCAGGGCGGCACAGCGGTGCTGACCAGCCAGGGCCTGAGTCGCACCACCGAGTTCGAGGATATTTCCCTGCAGGTGCATGCCGGTGAAGTGGTCGGCATATACGGCCTGATGGGCTCGGGACGCAGCGAATACCTCAACTGCCTCTATGGCCTCACGCGCCCCGAGCGCGGCAGTACCAGCCTGTTCGGGAAAGCCTTGCCCGCGGGGCGACCAGCCGCCAGCATTGCCGCCGGCCTGGCACTGGTGACCGAGGACCGCAAGGACAGCGGCCTGGTGCTCTGCGCCTCGATCCAGGACAACATCGCGCTGGCCGCCTACCGGCGCCTGTCGCAACTCGCCCTGATCCGTCGCAAACCGGTCCAGAACCTGGTACAGCAGATGATCCAGCGCCTGCAGATCAAGGTCAGCTCGACCCAGTTGCCGGTGTCCTCCATGAGCGGTGGCAACCAGCAGAAAGTGGTGCTGGCGCGCTGCCTGTCGACCCAGCCACGCTGCCTCCTGTGCGACGAACCCACGCGCGGCATCGATGAAGGTGCCAAGCGCGAGGTCTACCAGTTGATCGACCGCTTCGTCACCGACGGTGGCGCGGCCCTGGTGGTGTCATCGGAAGCCCAGGAGATCCTCGACCTGTGCGATCGCATCGCCATCTTCAAGTCCGGACGCATCGTCGGCATGGTCGATGCGCACGCCACCACCCAAGAAGAACTCCTCCACCTGGCCTCATGATGATGACCAAACTCTCTGCCCTCACAGCCGGCCGGCTGGCCGCGCCCTCCCTGTCCACGCTGCGCCTGGCCGGTGCGCGCTACGGCGTACTGGCTGCGCTGGTGGCGCTGTGCATTGCGCTGTCGCTGGCCACGCCCTATTTCATGACGCTGGAAAACTGGACCGACATCCTGCGCCAGACCTCCATCAACGGCATCCTCGCCATCGGCATGACCTACGTGGTGCTCACCGGCGGCATCGACCTTTCGGTGGGGGCGCTGCTGGCCTTCTCCGGCATGGTCTGCGCATGGCTGGCTACCGGCGGCGGTTACCCGCCCGCCCTGGCGGTGGCAGCCGGGCTGGGCGCGGGTGCAGCGCTGGGCGCCATCAGCGGCGTACTGGTGGCGCGCATGGCCGTCCCCTCCTTCGTGGCCACGCTGGGCATGTTGAGCGCCGCGCGTGGCGCCACCTACATCTACAACGACGGCATGCCGGTCTCCGACCTGCCGGCCGGCCTGCTGGCCATCGGCAGCGGCCAGATCCTGCATGTGCCGCTGCCCATCGTGATCTTCGGCGTGGTGATCGGGGTGAGCTGGTTCGTCCTGCGCTTCACCATCTATGGACGCTACATCTATGCGGTAGGCGGCAACATCAAAAGCGCCAAGACCAGCGGCATCGATACCCGCCGCGTGCTCTTCGTGGTCTACGTCATCAGCGGCCTGCTGGCCGGATTGGCCGGCGTCCTGCTGGCGGCCCGCACCACCGCAGCGCTGCCCCAGGCGGGCGTGTCCTATGAACTGGATGCCATCGCCGCCGTGGTCATCGGCGGCACCAGCCTCTCGGGCGGCACCGGCACGCTGGGCGGCACCGTCGTGGGGGCGCTGCTGATCGGCGTCATCAACAACGGGCTCAACCTGCTCGGTGTGTCTTCCTATTACCAGCAAGTCATCAAGGGCGTGATCATCGTCGGCGCTGTCCTGCTGGATTCCTCGCGCAAGAAGAACTGAAGTCCAACAACAACGAAACCGGAGACAAATCATGATCAAGAAAACCCTGGCCAGCCTGCTCCTGATGGCGGTGGCCGCCACCGCCACCGCCCAGAACAAACCCCTGCGCATCGGCGCGGCCGTCTATGGCCTCAAGGGCGAATTCATGCAGATGTGGAGCAAGCAGTTGAAGGCGCATCCGGCTGTGCAGGATGGCAGCGTGCAGGTGACCGTCTTCGACGGCAACTACGATGCCCTGACCCAGAGCAACCAGTTCGACACCATGATCCTGCAGAAGTACGACGCCATCATCTTCGTACCGATCGACCTCAAGGCCGGTGCAGCCCCGGTACAGAAGGCGATCAAGGCCGGCATCCCGGTGATCGGCTCCAATACCCGCGTCATGGGGGATGTGCTGACTTCCTATGTGGGCAATGACGATGTGGTGGCCGGTCGCCTGGAAGCCGAGTCCCTGATGAAGTCCCTCGATGGCCGTGGCAACATCGTCATGATCGAAGGCCCCATCGGTCAATCCGCCCAGATCGAGCGCGCCCGCGGCAACGATGAAGTACTGGCGCGCCACAAGGACGTCAAGGTACTGGCCCGCAAGACCGGCAACTGGTCACGTGCCGAGTCGATGGCGCTGATGGAAAACTGGCTCACCGCCCATCCCGGCCAGATCAAGGGCGTCCTGGCACAGAACGATGACGAGGCACTGGGCGCATTGCAGGCGATCAAGTCCAAGGGCATCGATCCCAGGAGCATCCCGGTGGTCGGTATCGATGGCATCGCTGACGCCATCGCCGCCGTCAAGCGTGGTGAGATGGTGACCCACTTCCAGGATGCCCAGGCCCAGGCACAAGGCGCGCTGGACCTGGCCCTGCGTGCCATCAAGGGTCCGTCCTACCAGCCGCGTTCGAGCATCTGGGCCGAGTATGGCGACAAGATGCCCTGGGCTGGCGGTGCCGCCAAGTCCTATACCGTGCCCTGGACCACCATCACGCCCGAAAACGCCGATGAATTCCTGAAGAAGGTCAGGAAATGAGTACGCCCGCCTGTGCCGGCGATGACTACCGCTCCCGCGTCGTCATCGTCACCGGCGCCGCCGCCGGGATCGGTCTGGCCACCAGCCAGCTGCTGGCTGATCGTGGCGCGCAACTGGTGCTAGTGGACCGCAGCGGCGAGATAGAAGGCCTGCCCGATCGATTGGCCGGTGGCGCGCAACGTCACCTGGCCGTGGTCATGGATGTGTGTGAGCAGACCGCCATTGCCGCACTGGTGCGCCAGGTCCAGGAGCGCTATGGCCGCATCGACGTCCTGGTCAACAACGCCGGCGTAGCGCTGCTGGAAGCCGCCGCCGAGGCCTCGTCGACCGACTGGGACCGCACCATGGCGATCAATCTCAAGGCGCCCTTCCTGCTCGCCCAGGCGGTGTTGCCGCTGATGCGCCAGCAAGCCTACGGCCGCATCGTCAACCTGGCCTCGCAAGCCAGCGTGGTGGCACTGGAACGGCACGCCGCCTACTGTGCCAGCAAGGCCGCACTGGTGGCGCTAAGCCGGGTGCTGGCACTGGAATGGGCGTGCCATGGCATCACCGTCAATGCCATCTCGCCCACCGTGGTGGAGACCGAACTGGGCAAGCAGGCCTGGGCCGGCAACGCAGGCGCGGTCATGCGCGCCCGCATCCCGGTCGGACGCTTTGCACAGCCAGCCGAGATTGCCCAGCTCGTCGCCTATCTCGCCAGCGAACATGCCGCCATGATCACCGGCGACAACATCCTCATCGATGGCGGCTACACGGCTGCCTGAGCAACATGTCTTTGCAAGGATAGATTCATGACTCTCAATCGCATCGTCAACAATCCCGACCAGGTCGTCGAAGACATGCTGCGCGGCGTGCTGGCCGCGCATCCGCAACTGCACGCCCATCCCGCCAACGCCCGCGTGATCGCCCACCGGGAGGTCGCGGCACAGCCCCGCGTGGCCATTGTCAGCGGCGGCGGCTCCGGCCACGAGCCGGCCTTCCTGGGCTATGTCGGCCCCGGCCTGGTGGACGCGGTAGCGGTCGGCGAAGTGTTTTCCTCGCCTACCGCGAAGTCCTTCATGGATGCCTTCGCACTGGCACATGCCGGGCGCGGCGTGGCCTGCCTGTACGGCAACTACGCCGGCGACAACATGAACGTCAGGATGGCCATGAAGCTGGCCGAACGCGCCGATATCGAAGTCCGTACCGTGGTCGCCAATGACGACGCCGCCTCGGCCCCGCGAGACGAGCTGGGCAAGCGACGCGGCGTGGCCGGCGAGATCCTCATGTGGAAGGTGGGCGGGGCCATGGCCGCCCGGGGTGGCAGCCTGGAGCAGGTGATCGGCGCCGCACAGAAGGCCATCGACCACACCCGCTCCATCGGCATCGGCCTGTCGGCCTGCACCATCCCTGCGGTGGGCAAGGCCAACTTCGTCATCCGCCCGGGGGAGATGGAAGTGGGCATCGGCCACCATGGTGAGCCGGGGGTCGCGGTGCAGGCCGTCATGCCGGCACGCGACATGGCGCAGCTGATGCTGGAGCGGCTGCTGCCGGACCTGCCCTTCAGTCGTGGCGACAAGGTGGCGATCCTGGTGTCCGGGCTGGGTGCCACGCCCCTCATGGAGCAATACATTCTCTACGCCGACCTGGCTGACGGCCTGCGCGCGGCGGGCCTTGAAGTGGCGCATAGCTTCGTGGGCAATCTGTTTACCTCGCTGGAGATGATGGGCATCACCCTCACCCTGATGCGCCTGGACAGCGAACTGGAGCAATGCCTGGCCGCCCCCTGCGACAGCATTGCCCTGAAGGTAGGAGCAGCGCCATGAACCAGCACTTCGACATGCGCCAGGCCGGCTGGGTCGTGCTGGATCTGGTGGAGACCATCAACGCCCATCGCGACTACCTCAGCGAAATCGATGGCGCCATCGGCGACGGCGATCACGGCATCAACATGAGCAAGGGTTTCAGCCTCTGCGGCGAACGCCTCCGGGAGTCGCCTCCGACCTCCCTCGCGGCAGCCCTGGACACGCTCTCCGTCACCCTGCTGGAAGGTATCGGTGGTTCCATGGGGCCGCTCTATGGCAGCTTCTTCATGGCCATGGGCATGGCATTGGAGGGCCACGCCAGCCTGGATCGCCAGCTCTTCCTGCAAGCCCTGGACGATGGCATCGCAGCGGTACAAGCCATTGGCGACGCCAGGCTTGGCGACAAGACCCTGATCGACACCCTGCTTCCGGCTCGCGATGCGTACCGCCAGGCACTCGCTGACGGCCTGCCCCTCACCGGCTGCCTGCAAGCCCTGCAACGCGGCGCCGAGGCCGGTCGCGAATCGACCCGGGCGCTGCAGGCAAGAATCGGTCGCGCCAGCCGCCTGGGTGAGCGCTCCATCGGCGTGCTCGATGCCGGCGCCTGCTCCTGCGCCCTGATCCTGGACAGCC
Organism: Herbaspirillum sp. NPDC087042; assembly: GCF_044745245.1. NCBI lineage: Bacteria > Pseudomonadati > Pseudomonadota > Betaproteobacteria > Burkholderiales > Oxalobacteraceae > Herbaspirillum > Herbaspirillum sp. NPDC087042. Next base: position 150,660 of record NZ_JBIUZW010000006.1, read on the forward strand.
TGGCGCACTCGCTGCAGACCGGACTGCGGCACTAACCCTCTTCCGCAAAGGACACATCATGCATTTCCATGAAGACGACATGCTGGCCGTGGTCTGCCACGCCCCCCGCGACTATCGCCTGCAACGGGTCAAGCGGCCAGCGGCCGGCCCCAACGAACTCATCCTCAAGATTGCCTCCTGCGGCATCTGCGCCGGCGATTGCAAATGCTTTGCCGGCGCCGCCCGCTTCTGGGGCGACCCGGAAAAGAACAAGCCGTCCTACGTCAAGCCGCCAGTCATCGCCGGTCATGAATTCTGGGGTCACGTGGTGGAGATGGGCCCGGGCGCGGCCGAGCATCACGGCGTGGCCCTGGGTGACCGGGTGATCGCCGAACAGATTGTCCCCTGCGGCAAGTGCCGCTACTGCAAGACCGGCTATCGCTGGATGTGCGAGGTACATGACGTCTACGGTTTCCAGCGCCAGGTCGCCGACGGCGGCATGGCCGACTTCATGCGCCTGTCGGCGCGCGCGGTGGTCCACAAGATACCCGAAGAGATCGCCTTCGAAGATGCCGCCGTGACCGAACCGCTCTCCTGCGCCATCCACGCGGTCAACCGGGGCGACATCCAGCTTGATGACGTTGTCGTCATTGCCGGGGCCGGTACGCTGGGGCTATTGATGGTGCAGGTAGCGCGCCTGAAGACCCCCAGGAAACTGATCGTCATCGACCTGTCCGACCAGCGCCTGCAACTGGCCCGGCAGTATGGCGCCGACATCGTCATCAATCCACAGCACGAAGATGCCCACAGGATCGTGCGGGAAGCAACCGGCAACTATGGCTGCGATGTCTACATCGAGACGACCGGCGCGCCGGCCGGTGTCACGCAGGGCCTGGCGCTGATTCGCAAGCTGGGGCGTTTCGTCGAGTTCAGCGTGTTCGGCCGCGACACCACGGTGGACTGGTCCATCATCGGCGAAGAAAAGGAACTGGACCTGCGCGGCGCCCATCTCAGCGGCGATTGCTATCCCATCGCCATCGACCTGCTGGCGCGCGGGCTGGTGACCTCCAGGGGCATCGTCACCCACACCTACAAGCTCTCGCAATGGGACGAGGCGATCAGGATGGCCGACTCGATGGACTCCATCAAGGTCTTGCTGCGTCCCGACGGTCCTTGAAGCTCAGGCCGACACCGCCATCCCCGCCCGCATCGCCCCGTGCCCGGCCAGGTCGAACTTGAAGAAGGACATGGCCGTCTGCAAAAGGATGGCGCGGCGGTTCAGCTCCTCGGAGGTCACTGCCAGTTCTTCCGAACTCAGCGAATTCTGCTGGATCACCTGGGCCAGCTGGCTGGCCGCGGCGCTGATCTGGCTGACGGCCATGGACTGCTCTTCGGAGGCCTGCATGATGTCCTGCACCAGGGCGGAGGTGCGGGTGATGGTCGGCACCATGCTGGCTAGCTGCTGCTCGGCCGCACAGGCCAGGACCACGTTGATGCGCGCTACTTCGTCGATCTCGTGCGCGGCCGACTGGCTGCGCTCGGCCAGGCGCCGCACTTCGGCGGCGACCACGCCGAACCCGGTGCCATGCTCGCCGGCATGGGCCGCCTCGATGGTGGCGTTCAGGGCCAGCAGGTTGGTCTGGTAGGCGATGTCATCGATGAGCGCGATCTTGCTGGCGATCTGCTGGATCGCCAGCACCATCTGCTTCACCGCCTCGGCGCAGGCGCGCGCTTCGCTGGCGGCGGTCGAGGCGATCTGGTCGGTCAACCGGGCATTCTGCGAGGTGCTGATGATGGAGCTATGGATCTGCTCCAGCGCCACGCTGGCCTGCTCCACGCCGGTGGCCTGCTCGGTCGAGGCGCGCGAGATCGACTGCGCCGTCGCGCTCACCTCCTCGGCGCTGCTGACCAGGCTCTCAGCACTGTCCGTCACATCGGAGACCACCTGGCCCAGCTTGTCGACGGTCTTCTTGATGGCCGTCATCATGCTGGTCTTGTCGCGCTGGCGCAGCGGAATAGGCTGGGACAGGTCGCCGTCGGAAAGCTGTTTCATCACGGTGACCACATTGGCCGGCTCGCCCCCCAGCTGGCGCAGCAGCGTGCGCGTGAGCATCCAGCCCAGCAGCAGTACCACAGCCAGCACCGCCAGCGCCACCTCGATGACCGTCTTGAGCGCGCTGCGGATGATCTGCTCGGCGGTCACCGCACCGGCGTCGCCCAACGCGACGTTGTAAGCGCGATGCGCGGTGAAACTCACATTGGTCTTGTCGATGGCCTCGCGCAATTGAGTCTTGGCGAAGTTGTTGTACTGCTCCGGCCGCCCCTCCTGCACCAGCGCCAGCAGCTTCTGGCCAGCGGCTTCGAATTCTTCCAGGCGCGACTTGTCGGTGGCCAGCATGGTCAGGTCACGCTCATCCGAAATCAGTGGTTCGTAGTTCAGGAAGTGTTGCGACAGTCGCGCGCGGAAGACATCCATCTCCTGCACCAGTCGCTTGCGGTCGCTCTCATCGGTGCTCAGGACGTACTGGAACAGCCGGCGCTGGATGGCGTTGAACGCCGTCTGGGCATCATCGAGCAGGATGATGCTGGGCACCGTATTGATCTGGGCGTAGCGGGCCGCCTGGTAGACGTTCTCGATCTGGCGCAGGCTCACCACGGCGGTAGCCGCCAGGCCGAGCATAGCCGCCAGTATCAACAGGAACAGGCGCTTGCCCACCGTCAGCGCATAAGGCCTTGCCATGATCGTCTCTCCCCAGAGCGTTGTCTCTTGCTTCCCCCGGCACCTGCGATGTGGCTGACACCACAGGGCTGCATCCTGCAAAAAATATAGGGGAGCCGGGGCGATGTCAAATCGGCTCAGTCACCATTGCTCACCGAGCATCACCGGAACTCATTTCAGCCACCGGCATGCGCTGCCCGCCCATAAAAAATGCCGCCCGGAAACATCCCGGGCGGCATCTCAGGCATGGCGCCGGACACGCCCTGTCGGCGCGCCCGGCAACACAGTTCCATCAGGCAAAGCTGATCTGTACCTTCATCATGGTGGAGCGGTCACCGGCGATCTCGAAGGCTTCCACCGATTTCTCGATGGGATAGGTGGCCGAGATCAGCGGCTTCACATCGACCAGCTTCTTGTTCATCAGCTCCACGGCCATGGCGAACTCTTCATGGAAGCGGAAGGCGCCGCGCCAGTCCAGCTCCTTGCCCACCAGCAGGTTGGCCGGGAACTGGATGTCGCCGCCCAGGCCGACCTGCACGATGATGGCCTGCGGACGCAGGGCTTCCAGCGCACCGACCAGTGCGCGCTCGTTGCCGCTGGCCTCGAAGAGTACATCGAAGGTTCCCTTGTCGGCGGCATAGGCCTTCAGGGCGTCGGGCGTCTCGGCCATGTTGATGGCGCGGTCGGCACCGACCTTCAGGGCGGTTTCCAGTGGCATCTTCGCCACATCGGTGGCCACCACTTCCAGCGCGCCGGCACGGCGGGCGGCGATCACTACCAGCGCGCCGATGGGGCCGCAACCGGTCACCAGCACGCGCTTGCCTACCAACGGGCCAGCGCGACGCACGGCGTGCAGTGCCACCGACAACGGCTCGGCCATGGCGGCTTCGCCATCGGTGACGTGGTCGGCCACGACATGGGCCTGGGAACGTTCGATCACGATCTCCTGGCGGAACGCACCCTGCACGTGCGGGGTACGCATGGCGCTGCCGTAGAAGCGCATGTCCAGGCAGTGGTTCTGCTTGCCTTCCTGGCAGTACTTGCAGGTACCGCAGGGACGGCTGGGCGAAATGGAGATACGGGTGCCGGGGGCGATATCGCTGATGGCCGAACCGACTTCGGCGATCTGGCCCGAGACTTCGTGGCCCAGCACCATCGGTTCCTTGATGCGCACCACGCCGAAGCCGCCATGGTGGTAGTAGTGCAGGTCGGAGCCGCAGATGCCGCCGGCCTTGACCTTGACCTTCAGTTGCTGTGGCTGCAGCTCAGCCGTTTCCAGGTCCTGGATGCGCAGGTCGTGCGGTGCGTGAATGACGATGCCTTGTTGCATGATCTTCTCCTGAGGGGGACGTGTTGGCTTACAGGGTCGCGGTGACGCCACCGTCGACGTAGAGGATGTGGCCGTTGACGAAGCGCGAGGCATCGCTGGAGAGGAACACTGCCGCCCCCACCAGGTCCTCGACATCGCCCCAGCGGCGCGACGGCGTGCGGCCCACCAGCCAGTCGGTGAACTTGGCATCGTTGACCAGGGCCATGTTCATCTCGGTCTTGAAGTAGCCCGGTCCCAGGCCATTGACCTGGATGCCGTACTTGCCCCAGTCGATCGCCATGCCCTTGGTGAACATCTTCACCGCGCCCTTGGTGGCGGTATAGGGGGCGATGCCGGGACGCCCCAGCTCGCTCTGCACGGAGCAGATGTTGACGATCTTGCCGCGCCCGCGCGGGATCATGTGGCGCGCCACCGCCTGGGCAGCGTAGAAGACGCTGTTGAGGTTGGTGTTGATGAGTTCGTGCCAGTCCGATTCCTTGAACTCTTCCAGGGGATTGCGGCGCTGGATGCCGGCATTGTTGACCAGGATCTCAATGGGGCCGACCTCGTCCTCGATCTTCTGCACGGCCGCCTTGACGGCCTCCGAGGAGGTAGCGTCGAAGCTGGATTCATGGATGGTGTGGCCCTCGGCGCGCAGCTGCGCGGCCACGCCGGCCAGCTTGCCGGCATCACGGCCGTTGAGCACGATGGCTGCGCCCGCCTGCGCCATGCCGCGCGCCAGTGCCAGGCCGATACCACCGGAGGAGCCGGTGATCAGGGCCAGTTTCCCTTCCAGCGAAAAGCCCTGCAAGCCTGCGGGCAATTGGGTGGTCTTGGTAGTCATGCCATCTCCTTCGAATGAAATCGGGTACTCATCAAATCAACGCTACCGTTCGTCCTGAGTAGCGGCATCGCCGCGTATCGAAGCCTGTCCTGAGCCCGTCGAAGGGGCGCTCGCAAGCTTGCCGCAGGAGCGCCTTCGATACGGCCCAAGGGCCTACTCAGTCCGAACGGGAAAAATGGAATATACAAACGGTGAAACAAACTTATTGAGGCGCACGCCCCAGCTCGCGCTGGAAGGCCGCAATGGCGTGGTACTCCGCCTCCAGCTTGGCCGGGATGGCGGCAAAGATCGGTTGCAGGCGACCATAGACGGCGACCGCCTTGGCCTCGGGCACGTGGTGGTTGGTGGAGCCGACCATCTCCGAGATCACCGACAGCGACGGCACCAGGCCCAGCGCCCAGGCACCCAGCACGGCCGCGCCCAGGCAGGAGGACTCCACGCTCTCGGGCACCACGACTTCACGGTTGAAGATGTCGGCCATCATCTGGCGCCACAAGGCCGAGCGGGCGAAGCCACCGGTGGCCATCATCCGCTTGGTCGGGCCGACCAGTTCTTCCAGTGCCGGCAGGATGCTGTAGAGATTGAAGATCACGCCCTCCAGCGCAGCGCGGATCATGTGGTGCTTGCCATGGTGCAGGCCCAGGCCGAAGAAGGAACCGCGCAGGTCGGCATTCCACAGCGGCGCGCGTTCGCCGGCCAGGAAGGGATGGAACAGCAGGCCCTCGGCGCCGGGGCTGACCTTCTCGGCGATGCGGGTCAGGGCTTCGTAGGGATCGACGCCCTCGTCGCGGGCCACGGCAGCCTCGGCGGTCGCCAGTTCGTCGCGCACCCAGCGGAAGATGTTGCCGCCATTGTTGACCGGCCCGCCCACGACCCAGTGCTTCTCAGTCAGGGCATAGCAGAACAGGCGGCCATGCGGATCGGTCAGGGGCTGGTCGATCACGGTACGCATGGCGCCGGAGGTGCCGATGGTCACGGCCACATGGCCGATCTCGATGGCGTTGACACCCAGGTTGGAGAGCACGCCGTCATTGGCGCCGATGATGAAGGGGGTCTCCACCGACAGGCCCAGGCGCTGCGCCATCTGCGGCGACAAGGCCGGCAGGCGGTGCGTGGTCGGCACCGGCGTGGGGAGCTGCTCGGGCTTGACGCCCAGCAGCGCCAGCGCGCCCTGGTCCCAGGCCAGCTCGCGCAGGTTGAACATGCCGGTGGCCGAGGCGATGGAATGGTCCACCACCCACTGGCCGAACAGCTGGTACAGCAGGTATTCCTTGATGCCCACGAAACGCGCCGCCTGGTTGAAGACGGCCGGTTTCTCATGACGCATCCACATCAGCTTGCACAGCGGCGACATCGGATGGATGGGCGTGCCGGTGCGACGGTAGATGGCATTGCCGTCGTGCTCGCGCTTGATGCGCTCGGCCCAGACCGAGGCGCGGATATCGCCCCAGGTGATGCTGTTGGAGAGCAAGCCGTTATCGGCATCCAGCGCGATGACACTGTGCATGGCGGCGCTGAAGGACAGCAGCGCGATCTCCTCGGGACGGGCACCGGCCGCCTTGACGGCGCCGGCGATGGAGTCGAGTGCGGCCTCGACGATCTGTTTCGGGTCCTGCTCCGCCATGCCCGGCTCGGTACACAGCACCGGATACTCCTGCGCATGCTGGGCGACCACCTTGCCATCGAGGGTGAAAACGACGGTCTTGGTGCTGGTGGTGCCGAGATCGACACCGAGCATGTAGCGGGCGGAGGTGGACATGGGGTTTCCTTTGAAAGCAGCGACGCCCGGACCAGCCGGGCGTTGCGTCATGGGTGGATCAGACGACCAGGTTGAGCAACATGATGAAGATGATAGCAACAACCGAGATCAGGGTTTCCATCAGCGTCCAGGTCTTGAAGGTTTCGCCGACGCTCATGTTGAAATATTCCTTGACCAGCCAGAACCCGGCGTCATTGACGTGCGACAGGATCAGCGAGCCCGCACCGGTGGCCAGCACCAGCAATTCCTTGTTGGTACCGGGGATCAGCGCCACCAGCGGTGCCACGATGCCGGCGCCGGTGATGGTGGCCACCGTGGCCGAACCGGTCGCCACGCGGATCACGCCGGCCACGAACCAGGCCAAGAGCAGCGGCGAGATCTGCGCATGCACGGCCAGTTGGCCGATGGCAGTGCCCACGCCCGAATTGACCAGCATCTGCTTGAAGCCGCCACCGGCACCGATGATCAGCACGATGGCAGCGGTGGGCGCCAGGCTCTGGTCGACGAACTTCAGCACCTGCTGGCGGCTGAAGCCACGGGCGATACCGAAGGTCCAGGTGGCCAGCAGCAGCGCCGCCAGCAGGGCCACGATGGGGTTGCCGATGAAGTCCATCAGGTCACGCATGGGGTGGCCATCGGGCAGGGCGATATCGACGAAGGTCTTCAGCAGCATCAGGAAGACCGGCGAGAGCACGGTCACCAGGGTGATGGCGAAGCCCGGCAGGTTCTTGGTCTGCGGTTCACGCGCCAGTTGCGCCATCAGCTCCTCGGAGGGCTTGATGTCGACGTAGCGCGAGATGAAGGAGCCGAACATGGGGCCGGCGATGATGACGGTGGGCAAGCCGACGATGAGACCATAGAAGATGGTCTTGCCGATATCGGCACCGAACACGCCGATGGCCAAGAGCGGCCCCGGGTGCGGCGGCACCAGGCCGTGCATCACCGACAGGCTGGCCAGCATGGGCATGCCGATCTTGAACAGCGGCACGCCCGAACGGCGCGCCACGATGAACACCAGCGGGATCAGCAACACGAAGCCGATCTCGAAGAACAGCGGAATGCCGACCAGGAAGGCGCCGATCATCATGGCCCAGTGCACGCGCTGGCGGCCAAAGGCGCGCACCAGCGTCTGCGAGATCTGGTCGGCGCCGCCGGACTCGGCCATCAGCTTGCCCAGCATGGTGCCCAGGCCCAGCACGATGCCGACGAAGCCAAGCACGCCGCCGAAGCCGTCCTGGAAGGATTTGACGATCTTGGGCAGGGGCATGCCCGAGATCAGGCCGAGAAAGCCTGAGGTAATGGTTAGCGCGATGAACGGATGGACCCGCAGGCGCGTAATCATCAGGATCAGCGCGAGGATCGCGATGACTGCATTGAACAGCAAGGTTGCGTCGTGGCTCATGCCCAGCATGGGAATCTCCATATGCTGATAGCCGATGACACGCCACGGCAATCGCCGGCCATGCGCAGACCACCCCGGCCAGTGCAGCGTCGGGGCAAACGTCTCCCGCGGCCAGCCCTTGGGGCGGCGCGTACATCGGCACTATCTGCGTAGTGTTTTATCTGATTGTCCTGAGTGTGGTATGTCGCGACCAACCCCGCCGCCGTGTGCCCGGAGGTTCGGATGTTAGCGTTAACATGGGGCGCGATGATAACGCTAACATTTCAGCAGGGTCAAACACTTGTTGTGTTGCGGTGCGGCAGAATGCATGCCCTCCTTGTCCACCGTTCGGGCTGAGTAGCGGCTCTGCCGCGTATCGAAGTCCGCGCACGGTGGTCGTCATCGTCGTCATCACTGCCCTCGGGCCTGAGCACCTTCGATACGCGGCTACGCCGCTACTCAGTCCGAACGGATAGATATTGTTTTGCGGAAATGATGGATCCGGCTTCCCATGCCGCCAAGAGCCCCTCGCAAGCAGGTATCATGTCGCCAACCAGAAACCGCCCTCTTCCCATGACCCAGCGCGCAGCACCCAAGTCCAAGCCCAAGACCGTCCCCGCCTCCCGAGGCAGCCGTGCCACCGGCCGCGTGACCATCATCGACGTGGCCGCCGAAGCAGGGGTGAGCCCGATGACGGTGTCGCGCGCCCTGAAGACCCCGGCGCTGGTGCAGGAACTGTCGCGCCACCGCATCTTCGCCGCCATCGACAAGCTGGGCTACGTGCCCAACCAGGCCGCCGCCACCCTGGCCTCGGCGCGTTCGCTGGTGGTAGCGGTGCTGGTGCCGTCGCTGACCAATACGGTCTTCATCGAAACCCTCGCGGGCATCCGCGACTACCTGGCCGGTGCCGGCTACCAGTTCCTGATCGGCGAGACCGGCTACGACCGCGCCAAGGAAGAGCAGCTCATCGCCACCTACCTGGCCCATGCGCCGGCCGGTTTCCTGCTTTCCAGCAGCGAGCAGCACGAGATCCTGCAGAGCCGGCCCTCCAGCCGCGACATCCCGGCCGTGCGCATGTTCGACCTCGGGCGCAGCCACCACGACCTCTCGGTGGGCTTTTCCCAGACCCGCGCCGGCTACGCGGTGGCGCGCCACCTGGTGGAGCGCGGCTATCGCCGCCCGGCCTTCCTGGCCGCCCAGCTCGACCCGCGCATGATGAAACGCCGCGAAGGCTTCCGCAAAGGCTTGCAGGAAGCCGGCATCGATCCCGACGTGGAAGTGCTGCTGCCCCTGCCCACCACCGTGGACATGGGCGCGCAACTGCTGCGCCGGGTACTGGAGCAGCACCCGAGCTGCGACTCGGTCTTCTGCTGCAACGACGACCTGGCCCTGGGCGCGCTGTTCGAGTGCCAGCGCCAGGGCATCAGCGTGCCGCGCGAGATGGCCATCGCCGGTTTCAATGACCTCTCCTGGGCCGCCTGCGCCACGCCCTCCATCACCACCGTGGTCACACCCCGCTATGACATCGGCTACAAGTCGGCCGAGATGCTGGTGCAGCAGCTCAAGGGCGAGGAAATCGCCAAGGGACGGCTGGACCTCGGCTTTGAACTGGCGGTGCGCGAAAGCACCTGAGTCCCGGTACAAACCCGCCACCGGCCGCCGATCACAAGGCCCACGGCCGCGCTTGCTGCACTGCGATACCCCTCATCCGTGGACGAAAGTGCGTCCAATAATCCACCCTCCATCGGCGTCTGGCTCTGGACAGAAATCTGCCAATCTCTACAATCTGCGGGTGTCGTCATTCACCTCTGCACAGGCCGCAAAGCCTTGTGCAGCGGGCGCTTGACGACGCCTATATAAATAATATTCACATTCACAACAAGTCCAGATTTCCAGGAGCAAGCTTCATGCAGACATTCACCGGTCTTTGCAAACCGGCCGCCATGGCCTTACTGCCCTTGTGCGGCGCGCTGGCCTTCCTGCCGGCCACCGCCCAGACGAGCGCCCCCGCCGCTCCGGTCGTCAAGTACGACCTGACCTATGACATCATCAGCCCGGTGCACACCACCCACGGCATGGTCGCCACCGAGCAGGAACTGGCCACCAAGGTCGGCGTGGACATCCTCAAGAAGGGCGGCAACGCCGTCGATGCAGGCGTGGCCGTGGGCTTCGCGCTGGCCGTGGTGCTGCCCAATGCGGGCAACATCGGCGGTGGCGGTTTCATGATGATCCACGACGCCAAGACCGGCAAGAACGTGGCCCTGGACTTCCGCGAGATGGCGCCGCAGCGCGCCACCCGCAACATGTACCTGGATGACAAGGGCAACGTCGTCCCCGGCCGTTCGCTCTATACCCACCTGGCCGTGGGTGTACCGGGCACGGTGGCAGGCCTGTCCCATGCCCTGGCCAAGTACGGCACCATGAGCCTGGCGCAGGTGATCCAGCCGGCCATCGCGCTGGCCGAGAAGGGTTACCCGGTCAGCCGCAGCCTGGCGCAGATCCTGGCCGCCGAGCGCGACCACCTGGGCCAGTGGGATTCGTCCAAGGCGATCTTCTTCAAGGATGGCCGTCCCCTGGAAGAAGGCGAGATGCTGGTCCAGAAGGACCTGGCCAAGTCCATGCGCCTGATCGCCAAGGAAGGCCCCAAGGCCTTCTATGAAGGCGCCATCAGCAAGAAGATCGTGGCCGAGATGGACAAGCACGGTGGCTTGATCACCGCTGCCGACCTGAAGAACTACAAGGTCGTCGAACGCGTGCCGGTGACGGGCAACTACCGTGGCTACGAAGTGATGTCGATGCCGCCGCCGAGCTCCGGTGGCGTGCACATCATCCAGATGATGAACATCCTGGAACGCTATCCGCTCAAGCAATACGGTGCCGACAGCGCCCAGACCATCCATCTGATGGCCGAGACCATGAAGCTGGCCTACGCCGACCGTTCCGAGTACCTGGGCGATCCCGACTTCACCAAGGTTCCGGTCAAGGGCCTGACCTCGCGTGCCTACGCCGACGAGCTGGCCAAGAAGATCAACCCGGACCGCGCCACTCCGGCCTCCGAGATCAAGCCGGGCCAGCCGCAGCCGTATGAAAGCGACCAGACCACCCACTTCTCGGTGGCCGACAAGGACGGCAACCTGGTGGCGACCACCTACACGCTGAACCTGAACTTCGGCAGCGGCATCGTGGCCACCGGCACCGGCATCACCCTGAACAACGAGATGGATGACTTCGCCGCCAAGCCGGGCGTACCCAACGCCTTTGGCCTGATCGGTGGCGACGCCAACGCGGTCGGCCCCTACAAGCGCCCGCTGTCGTCGATGTCGCCCACCTTCGTGCTCAAGGATGGCAAGCCCTTCCTGGTCACCGGCAGCCCCGGTGGCAGCCGCATCATCACCACCACCCTGCAGACCATCCTCAACGTGATCGACCACGACATGAACGTGGCCGAAGCAACCATCACCCCGCGTATCCACCACCAGTGGGCACCGGACCAGTTGCGCGTGGAAAAGGGCTTGTCGGCCGATACCATCAAGCTGCTGCAGGACAAAGGCCAGAAGATCAGCGTGCAACCCTCCATGGGCCGTACCCAGACCATCCAGATCAAGCAGGACGGTTTCGACGGCTTCTCGGATCCGCGCAACCCGGACGGCCGTACCCTGGGCTTCTGAACATGGCCTGACCTTGTTTGCACTGCCTGGCTGAACGCGTGTCGCCAGGCTGCAAGAAAATGGAAAACCGGACTACGTTTCAACGTAGTCCGGTTTTTTAATTTCCCAGTATTGGAGTTCAGCTTGGCAAGACTTTCAGCACAACAATCGTTCACTCCATAACAAATTACCCCCCTTCACTGTTCATATCGGCACCGGGTGTTCTCCCGGAATGCTAACTTTTTCTCCCCCACTCCCACCTGAGCGAATTCCTCACTGCTCCGCGCACCTTTACCATCAAGGATTTCGGCGATTCACCCCATTCCCATCCGATCCGAACCAGAAATTTTTCTAATCATTGAATCAAATTCAATTCGATCAAATTCCAGAATTTCGTAGATATAGATTTAGTGATTTTTTCTAGTTTCCACTGAATTTGCCGCGATCTATTTACCTCTTCAAGGGTCGGCCATCACTATGGCAGCCGCGCATCTCTTGCGGTGGCTTCGTTCGCATCCCGTTCGCCGATCACGAATCGACGAGCGGCCCAACCTCCCCGCCGTGACCCGAGTGCGCTGATGTACATCCGGCAGGACCGGTTGCCGGCACGACGCCGCCACAGCCGATCACCGACCGGCGCAGGCCACGCACCGATTCCGATTGAGGCGACTGCGCTGCCACGACGGCAGCCAGTCGCCTTCGGTCATTTGAACAAGCTGACGAATTCCATTCTTACCTTCAAGAGGGTCCATCATGAACACCATCGTCCTGAAACTGTCCGAATCCGACGCCTTCCTCAAGAACATCTCCATCAGGACCATCAAGGATGTGCGCGCGCTGGACGTGGACCTGCTGCTGATCCTGACCAATGGCGAGCACATCGTCATCAGCGGCGGCGCCATGCAGGCGCTCAGTACACCGGACATGGTGCTGCAGTTCGCCGACCCGACCGTTCTCATCAGGCATGCGCAGGTCGCCAATCCCAGGGAATGGCAGCACGCACCCACGCTGAGCACCCTGAAGCTGGACCAGGGCGACTTCTTCGAAAGCGGCTTGCGGGTCGATACACCGCCCCATGCCAAGGTCAAGGTCATCCTGCTGGGCCGCGACGTGCTAGGCCACGCGCTGCAGGCAACACTGCCGGAGAGTCGCGCCGACGCCAGTGGCCATGCCATCGTCAGCGCCGACGACGCCAGCATGATCGAGCTGCAGCGCTTCGATGCGAACCAGTCGGTCACCGCCCAGGTCACCGTCATCGACGGCTACAACAGGCGACAGCCACGCAGACCAGATCACCGCGGCCGATCTGAAGGCGCTGGACATCACCACCGGTGACAGCAGCGAGCTCACCGCCGCGAGCAACACGGCGGCCGTCCAGGCGGCGCTGTACCGCCTGCGCGTGAGCGCCGACGATGGACACGAGGTTGACAGCCACACCAAGCTGCAAGCCCTGGTCACCGACGCCATCCGCGCCTACAAGAAGATCCAGGCCTATGCCGAGCGCATCGATACCCCGATCAACTTCCCCGAGGACGACACCCGCCCCACTGCCACCGACTTCATGGCTGTGGGCTTGCAAGTGACCGACGGCGTGCTGGCCGACGATGCCGTCGCCGTGGCCGCCAGCCTGCTGACGCCGACCATCAATGCCGCGCAGATCGATACCCCGGTCAAGCTGCAAGAACTGCTGAACAACTGGAACAGCCTCTTCAAGCTGGCCAATGGCGTGGCCGACACACCCGCACTCAGCGACACGACCCGCCCGGCCTTCAAGACCTTGCTCAACGGGGTCGGCGCAGTCATCACCGCCGACCGCAGCGATGCCGCGCTCGACCTGCTGCAATCCTCACTGGACCAGCAATCCATCCACGCGGCATTCAACAGGCCAGCCAAGCTGCTGACGCTGCTCGATACCGCGCAAGCCCTGCTCACCCTGGCCGGCCATCCGCAAGCCTACGCAGCCGCCGCCCTGCCCGCAGGACTGACGGCACTGCGGCTGGCCGACTTCGGCGTCATCACCAACGGCCGCAGCACGGGCCAAGTGGCGGCAGTGACCAGCGCCCTGGCGATGCAGCCCGATACCAGCGCCATCGATAGCCTGCGCAAGATCAAGCCCCTGGCCGACCTCGCCATCGCCGCCCATGACAAGCTGGAGGCCTACGCCCAGGACAGCCACAAGCCGCAACCTACCGAAGCGGACTACCTCGCCGTCGGCCTGGTCAAGCCCGACGCCGCACGCACACCGCTGGTCGGCCCCGACAATCTGGGCGCCATCAACAGTGCGCTTGCCACCGAGCCCGTCAACGGCGACAAGGCCAGCGACCCGGCCCTGCTCAAGGGCATCATCGAGGCCTACCAGCACGTCATCGACTGGAAACTGCGCGCAGACGCCACCGCTCCCACGCTGGACGACTACAGCAAGATCGGCCTCGAGGGCGTCAACGCGCAGAGCAAGACCCTGCTCGATAGCGCCGTGAAGGTGCTTACGGAGGCCACCATCAAGGACGCCGCTCATCTGCTGGAGGCCGCCAACGTCGCCAAGCAGCTGGCCCAGTTGGCTGACGGCAACGCCAACCCCAACACCGCCGATACAGCCCTGCCGGATGCCGACCGCTATGCCGCCCTCGGCGTAAACATGGGCAACTCGGCCAAAGCCAGCGATGCGGACGGCTCCGGCGCAGCCCTGCTGGGCAGCGTGATCGATCGCAAGCACTGGAATGACGTCAACAGCGTAGAGAAGCTGCAAACCCTGACCAACCTGGTCAACAAGTTCATGGACAGCGCCGCCCGCCTGCCGGGTGCGCCGCTACCCACCGTGGATGACTTCATGCAGCTGGGTGTGGATATCAGGGCCAGGAACGACGCCCAGAAGGGCGCCATCATCGCCGCCATCGGCACCAGCGACATCGACGGCCAAGGCATCAAGTCCGTCACCGCCCTGGAGGCGCGCGTAACCGCGGCCGTCGCCGCGCTCAACAAGATCAGCGCCTATGCCGACGACAACACCGGCGCTACCCTGGGCGAGCCTATCGTCCCGGATTACCTGGCCATGGGCGTCTCCGGCGTGAACGGCGGCAACCTGGCCTCGGTCAACGCCGCCCTGGCCACCGACCAGGTCGACCGCACGCAAGCCGATACCCAGCCTGAAGTCCAGGCCATCGTCGCTGCCTACCTCAAGGTATTGACGCTTGCCGACGGCACCCGCATCAGCCCGGACCCGGTGGAATCGCCAGCCCTCCTGCCCTCGGAGGCTGAGCTGGAACGCATCGGCGTACACGTCACCGCCGCCACCGATGCCGACCAGCTGCGCCTGCTCTCCAGCGCCATCGATGCTGTCGCCAGCGACAAGGTCGCCACCCCGGGCCAGATCGACCAGATCAGCGCCGCCGCCGGCAAGATCGTGGCCGCCGCCGGCCATGGGGCCGCTGCCGCCGGTACGATCACGCTGGACGATCTGCGCAATCTCGGCATACAGAATGTCGAGAGCGACTCCCTGGCCCTCGTGCAAGGACTGATCGGCGACACCGCCATCGCGCAACTCAACAGCAGCACCCGCCTGCAAACCGCGATCAATGGCCTGCTGCGCGATATCAAGCTCATCAGCGACTATGTGGACGGCAATTCCAACACCAACGCTATCATGGGCCCGATCGGTCAGGTACTGGTCCCCAGCGTGGTCAACTACGTCAACGCCGGTACCACCGGCGTGAACGCAGGCAACCTGGAGTCCATCAATTCGGCCGTCAAGACGCTGACCAGCGGCAGCGAAGTCAACCGCAGCACGCTGCAAGACATCACCAATGCCTACAACCACGTCTTGCAGGCCGCCGATGGCACCCCCGGCAACCTGGCGGTGGCCCTCACCCGCGCCGAACTGATCCGCATCGGTGTCACCGCAGAACAGTTGCCCGATCCCGCCCAGCCCGACCTGGGTGCGCACCAGGCGGCCATCGCCCAGGCCAAGGTCGGCCTGCTCACCAGCGCCCTGGATGCCCAGCCCGCCGACAAGAGCACCGTCAAGACCATCGACCTGATCCAGACGCTGGCCAATACGGTCAACAAGCTCGTCGACTACGCCAGTAACGCCAGCAACAACAGCAGCGACCTGCAGCCCTCTCGTGGCGAGCTGGAACTGCTGGGCGTGAAGCTCTTGCTGGAGAGACTCGACGGCAGCAACCCGACCACGACGCTGCTGGTCCAGAGCGCCCTGCCCGGCCTTAACGACGGCGATCTGAGCCACCTCAACCTGGCCCAGGTACAGACCATGAGCACCGCCGCCTACAAGCTGCGCTCACTCACCGCCACCAGCGGCATGGTCTCCGATGCGACGCGCCCGGACGCCAATGCCCGCGATGGCGCAGGCCAACCCCTGCCCGGCGCGCCGCTGACCTATGAAGAACTGCGTGCCCTGCGCATGGAGGTAGAGAACCAGCCGGCCAACATCAAACTGCTCAATGAGGCGCTGGACAGCCAGGCCAGTTTCGGCCTGGTCAGAACGATCGACAAAATCACCGCGCTGAACCTGGCCGACATCGTCAACCGCGTCATGAAACTGGCCGCTGCGGATCCGACGACGGCCGCTGCCCCGGCGGTCAACGTCACCCCGGACGAGTGGAAAAAGCTGGGCATCACCACCTCGGGCGCCGACGCCGTCCTCGACGCTACGTCGTTCTCCGCCTTTGTGGCCGCCCTCAAGCTGCACCAGCCCGCCACCATGGACACCCTGACCGAGCTGCGCGATATTGCCATCAATGCCAGGACCGCGCTCAAGAAGATCAGCGACTACGCCGCCAACACCACCGATGGCGTAGTCGCGCCCACCGGCACGGCAGGCCTGCCCACCCTGGACGACTTCAGGAAGATCGGCGTGACCGGCGTGGACAAATACACCGACGCCACCCCGGGCCGCGCCGACGGCATGGCCGAAGGGCTCTTCGCCCTCCTCTCGGCCCTGGCAACGGCCACCGTCGGCGCGCCACAGGCCGGCAACTATGGCCACGTGCAGGAGATCGTTAATAGCTACAACAAGCTGCTCGACCTGGCCGATGGCAACATCAACCTGCCTACCGCCCTGCCCGCTGCCCCGGACTACGAGCGTATCGGCAGCCACCTGGGCAACGTAGCCACCCGACCCGGCTATCTCAAGCTGCTCAACTCGGTGATCAACCCGCTCACCGCCGACAAGGTCGACACCCCCGCTGAAATCACCGCCCTGGCCGAAAAAGTCAGCAAGGTGCTGGATTACGCCGGCAGCCTGGGTGCAACCCCGCCCCCCGCCGCCCCGCAACGGGAAGACTTCACCGGCCTGGGCATCACCGGCCTGGAAGTGGACGACCTGCCCGCCGTACTGGCCCGGCTGGCACATGTCGACAATGCCGACGCGGCGGGCATCACCCGCCTGAACGGCCTGCAAGAGATGGTCAGCAAGGCCGTGCAGGCGCAAGCCAAGGTGCGCAGCTATGCCGACAGCAACGGCCCCGCCGATGCGCCAACGCTGTCGGATTATCTCGATATGGGCGTGCTCATGCCCAGCCGCAGCGAGATCAACGGCTACCCGCTGCTGATGCTGGGCGCGCTCAATTCCACCCTGGCCGCACCGGGCGTCACGCGCGTCCACGCCAACACGCCGCAGCAACTGGAGGCGATCCTCGCGCTCTACCACGGCAAGCTGCTGCCCATGGCCGATAGCCACAGCAACACCGCGCCCGACAAGCTGCTCACCCTAGCCGATCTGGAGCTGCTGGGTGTCAACACCGCCCAGCTCCGGCTCACCGAGCCCGGACACCTGCGCCTGTTCAACGACATGGTGGACAACATGCCCAGTGCCGCCAGCGTGGCCAATGTCGCCAGCCTCAATACCCTGGCCGCCCGCGCAGCCAGGATCATCGCCATCGCCGATCAGGCGCCGGGTGACATGGTAGTCAACGCCAGCAAGTTCAGCGCCGAGGACTACCAGTACTTCATCGGCCAGGACAGTCCCGGCCAGGCGCTGGACGAGCTAGCGATCTACTACGCGCTGCAAAGCAAGACCAGCCATGATGTCCTGTCCATCCAGACAACCAAAGACCTGATGGTGCAAGCGCCATTGGCCTACGCCAAGATCCGCCACTATGCCGACGGCATCGCCGCAGCGCCCGCACCGACCGGCGCCGACTACGGCACCCTGGGCATCAGCGACGTGCGCGAGGTAAGCGCTACCAGCCAACCGGCTAACCTCGACGCCCTGCGCGCCGTGCTGGACCTGGCTGATATCAACACCGCCAGCCTCAATCCTCCGGGCAAGCTGCAAGCCATCGTGAACAGCTACAACAAGCTGCTCGCCCAGGCCAACGGCACCCCGGCCGATACCGCCGATGCCGACCTGGCCGGATTGCAGGACTTCAAGAACATCGGCATCAACATGCTGCCCCTGGAAGCCTTGGACAGCGTGCGCTCCGTCAACGCCGTCAAGCTGCTCAGTTCCATTATCGACAGCCGTAGCGTGGCCGAGATCGACACCCCGGCCAAGATCCAGGCCTTTGCCGATCTGGCCAATAAAGTCGCTCATCAGGTCTACGGCGACCACAGCCAGACCTTGAGCGTGCCCAACTTCGTCACCCTGAACATTACCGGCGTCAAGGACAGCAACATCGATCAGGTACGCAACAAGATCGAGAGCCTGCGCGACGACGGCCTGGACAGCAACACCTGGTCCAAGCTGGCCGATGCCGTCTTCACCGTCACCAACGTACCGAGCCTGAACCTGGTCACCGACGACAACATTATCAACAAGGCCGAACGGGAAGCCGGCGTCACCCTCACCGGCACGGCGGGCAAGGACGATACCGTCACCCTGCGCTTTGCCGATGGCACCGTCATGAAGTCCGGCATTGTCACCGTCGACGCCCATAACGGTACCCAGCTCTGGAACTGGAGCTACACCCTGACCGAAGCCGACTGGACCAGACTCGGCGCGGACGGTGCCAACAACGTCAAGAAGAGCATCACCCTGCAATCGCACAACACCAAGAACAGTCTGGACTCGATCCTGGTCACGGGCGAATTCTTCATTGATACCGTTCCCCCTGTCTTCAGCAGTCCGATCCGCCTGGAATCGGACAGCGGCGAACCGGGTGACCGCATCAGCAACAACGGCAAGATCATCGTCCCCGCGCCCGAGGCCGGCAGCACCTGGAGCTACCAGATCGACAGCGGCAACTTCCAGAACGGCAGCGGCACCAGCTTCGTGGTGCCGGAACGCCAGCACACGGTCACCGTGCGCCAGACCGATGCCGCAGGCAACAGCACCGACCAGATCCTGACGGTAACGGTGGATACCATCGCCCCGCCCAAATCCGCCCTCTCGCTCAAGGACGATACCGGCGACCTCCCCAACGACCTGCTCACCCGCACCGGTATCGTCAAGATCAGCGGACTGGAACCCGGCGTGAAGTGGCAACATCGCCTGGGTAGCACTGCTACCTGGGTAGATCACGACCTGGCCGGGCCAGCTGACGCCGAGCACACCGTGGACCTCTCCAGCGGTGCCGATGGCGTGCGCCGCATCGAGGTGCGGCAGATCGATGCGGCGGGCAACATCAGCCCCATCAGCAACGAACTGGTCTTTACGCTGGACCGCACCGGCCCTGCGCTCACGCTGCAACTGGCGCAGGATACCGGCGCCAATAGCGGCGACGGCATCACCTTCAATGGCACGGTGCAGGTCAATGGCCTGGAGGCCGGCCGTAACTGGGCTTATCAGCTCGATGGCGGCGACTGGCAAGCGGTCAGCGGCAGCGCGGGCCTGAGCACCGTGGCGATGCGCGGTCAGAAGGAGGGCGGCACCGACGGCACCAGAAAGGTCCGCGTCAAGCAGTCCGACGCCGCCGGCAACGAGACTGTGAGCAGCGAACTGTCCTTCACGCTCGATACCATCGCCCCCGTCTTCAGCAGCGATATCAAACTGCAATTCGACAGCGGCAAGAGCGACAGCGACGGCATCACCAACAATGGCAGGATCGTCGTCCCCGCCCCCGAAGCCGGGGCCAGCTGGAGCTACCGGATCGATAACGGCAGCTTCCAAAGCAGCGGTAGCAGCAACAGCTTCGAGGTTCCCGAAGGTCGCCACGACATCACGGTGCGCATGACCGATGTGGCTGGCAACGTCACCGAGCGGAGCACGAACGTGACCGTGGACACCCGTCCACCCACCGCGCCCACCTTGGGTCTAGTCAACGATACCGGCGACGCGGGCAACAGTGACCGCATCACCAGCAACGGCAACGTGCGCGTGAGTGGCCTGGAAGCCGGTGCCACCTGGAAATACAAGATCGGTGCCAGTACCTACCTGCCCGGCAGCAACACCAACATCATCGACGCCACCGCCGGCGCGGACGGTGAACGCCAGGTCAGCGTGATCCAGATCGATGAAGCCGGTAACGAAAGCCCCGCCGCCGAACTGATCTTAACCGTGGACCGCACCGCCCCGGCGCTGGCCTTGAGCCTGCTCAACAAGACCGGCAGCACGACAGCGGCCATCACCCGCGATGGCACCATCAAGGTCGTGGGCCTGGAGACCGACCGCAGCTGGCAGTACCAGATCGGCGAAGGCGCATGGCAGACCGGCAGCGGCACCACCGTTGTCGTGCCCGGTGCCAACACCAGTGGCGGCAGCGATGGCGTGAAGAAGGTGCGCGTCAAGCAGACCGATGTAGCGGGCAACGAGACCATCACGCCTCAATTTGAATTCACCCTCGACACCACCCCGCCCACCAAGCCGGTGCTGGCGCTGGTACGCGACACCGCTGGCGTAGCCGGCAGCAGCGTCATCACCACCGATACCGACAAGATCACCAGCGATGGCCGCGTGCGCCTCACCAATGCCGAGGCGGGTACCAAGATCGAATACTCCTTCGACAACAGCACCTGGATCACCCTCTCCGGCGACACCCTCGACGTCACCGGTAGCGATGGCCTCAAACAGGTCTGGATGCGCGAGACCGACGTGGCGGGCAATGTGGCCGTGAGCGACAAGTTTGAATTCACGCTCGACACCACCGTCGCCAAGCCCGGCCTGCGGCTGCTCAATGACACAGGCAACACCGCTCTCTTCTCCGATGCGGGCACCGACAGGAATACCCGCGATGGCGCCGTGGAAGTACAAGGTCTGGAAACCAACGCCACCTGGCAATACAAGCTCGAAGGCGGCGACTGGCAAAACGGCAGCGGCAATCGCATCACGCTGCCCGGCAGCACCGGCGGCGGCATCGATGGTAGCAAGCGCGTGCTGGTGCGCCAGACCGACAAGGCGGGCAATGCTAGCGCCACCAGCGACTTGTTCGAGTTCATCCTCGACCAGGGCGCACCGCTCTCCCCCAGCTTGAACAAAGTCGCCCCGGTACTCGTTGGCGGAAAAACCTATTCCAGGGACAGAAGCTTCACCGTCACCAATATGGAGGCCGATAGCGTGGGCGAATACACGCTCGGGGACGGCACCTGGGTTCGTTTTACGGGAAATTCCTTCACCTTGCCTGGAACCCTGGCGGACAAGGAGTATCGCGTCTCCGTCAGGCAGACCGATAGGGCGGGCAATGCCAGTGCGGTCAGTACGGAAGTCACCTTTACGCTGGATACCGTGGCGACGGCACCAACGCTGCAACTGAACGCCCCAGCTGGCACCAATCCGGCAGGCGAAGCGCTGACCACGGCATCGAGCTTCGTGCTCTCCGGCGTGGCGGAGAAAGGGGCGCAGGTCACCGTGCGCAATGGCAGCAAGGTGGCTGGTATAGTCACGGCCTCGGCCACCGATGGCAGTTGGTCGCTCACGCTCAACAGCACTCTGGAAATCAACGGCTTGCGCCGCGTGGATGGCGGGCTCAGTGCGGCTAATGGGGTGTATCAGTTGCTAACCTTGGATCAGGTGCGTGCGCTGCCAACGCTCGATAGCGCCTTCGTGGTCGATAGCAGCTTGCCCACCTCGACCGGTAACGCCAACATCTTCGACACCTCCCGTCCTTTCTACCGGATGACCACCGCCAGCGGTGAAACATGGTATCTCTGGAGCATATTCAACGGTGACTATCGCATCTCGCGCGCGAGCGGTGGCGACGAGTGGTATCGGGAAATCGTGAATGCGCCCAAACAGACCGCCTTCCCCGATGACATCACCAACTGGATGGCGATGAATGCCGGCTTCGCTACCGTGCAAGCAGAATTGAACACCAACGGCAGCAGTACGCACCAGCGTCTGCTCAAGCGATCCGACATCAGCCTGATCGGCACCAACGGTCCGCGTGATCCGCACGAATTCAACGCCACGCAAACCGACCTGGTCGGCAATACCAGCGTCGCCAGCGCAACACGGAAGATACGCATCGACACCTTCCCTCCTGCGCTGCTCGATATGGATGCCAGCACCGCAGGCATCCAAGCGGCGTCAACGCTGGAATTCACCCCGTCGCAACTCAATACCGGGATCAATCTGGTGGGCAACGTCGCACCGCCGGAGAGTACCGATATTGAAACCCTCCTCGTGCGCTTTACCGCGCAGGGCACTCATCCCGCCACCAATCAACTCATGGTGGGTGGCACGACCCTGTTCATGAAAGACAATCTGGCGCAGCAGAATAACCAGACCATCGGCACGGTGAACGGACTCAGTTTCAGCTATGACGTCACCGGGACTACACTTACTGTGCGCAAAACCAGTGCCCTGCTGGCACTGACGGGTAGCGAAGTCGAGCGCATTCTGGAGGCGATCAAGATCAAGAATACGGCTGGTAGCATCGACAGCGGCGAGAACTTCCGTGCTGAAGTGGTGTTGCAAGACTTTACAAAGCAGAACGGTATCCTGTCGTCTGTGACATCACTCAACATCGTCAATGATCAACCGATGTTGGATATGGACACCAGCTTGGCTGGGATTCAACATCAATCGAAGGTCAAGTATTCCAACACCTTTACAACCACATCCCTTGTCACAGATGTCGCAGCCACCTCTTCAGCGAGTGAAATCCGGATATATGGAGCTCGCTCGAGTTACTATTTTGAGGCTGACAACGGGAGCGGCGTCTTAACGCGCTTACCCTTTGGAACATCATTCCTCGGCACGGTAGGAGGCGTAGGCGTACGCATCACCATCGATGATCGCTCGATAGCAACCAGCATAGTGCGCAATGGTGGTGGTGCAGAGTTCAGCCCCAGTGAAATACAAGCCATCATCAAGAGCTTGAGGATCGGCTTATATTTACTAGATTACCCCTACTACTTCGAGTATTCGCTGGTCAAGAATGGCGTGGTCGGACCGATCTCATCAACCTATCTGGTGACCGACACCGTCGCGCCAAGGCTTGACCAGGATGCCTCCACCGCCGGTACCCAGACCAACTCTTCCCGCGCTATCAACAGTATCGGACTGAACGAAGGTGCCAGTCTGTTTGCCAAACCCATCGCCACGCCGACCGACAACGATATCAAGAGCATCCAGCTGGCCTTCTCCGGCACCCTGGCCGTGACTCTGGACAAGCTGGTGCTGGGCAGCTACACGCTCGCCTTCGACACCAGCGCCCCGGACAATCTGGTGCAGACCATTGCCGGTGTGCGCGACGTCGCCATCCGTTATACCCGCCCCACCGGCAGCAGCACACCACCGCAACTGGTGCTGACCAAGACCACCGGGGACAGCTTCACCGGTGCGCAGGCCAAGGCAGTGCTGGAAGCGCTGCTCTTCAAGACCACCTCCAGCGACACCAGCGCCCGCCTGATCGACATCACCCTGACCGATCAGGCCGGCAACACCAGCACCCCGGCCCGCGCCCGCGTCGAACTGGATCGTACCCCGCCGCCAGCCTTGACCATGAGCTTGACCAACACTACGCAGGTGACCTATGACGTACTGAACATGCGGGATAAATTTGGAACGCTCTATCCGAAGGTGCTCAGTACCAACGATGGTGAGAGCTTCGTGGTGCCATACACCGATGGCTCGACACCGGCTGACTTCCTCTCTCGCATCAAGGGGCTATCAGCCGCATGGGGTGGACAGGGCATTGCCAGCGGCCACAACAATCTCACCGAATCCACCCGGAGCTACCTCGGCTTCAACCTGCCACCTGCTAACGATGCAGTCTTTCCGTTCTCGCATCAGGGCGGGCCATATACAAAGAGCGTCGCCCTGAAATTCTCGGTCAAGAATATCGATGGCGTGGACAGCCTGGTGCTCAGCCAGAAAGGCTCAAGTTTCTTCTCCTATCAGGACATCTATAACTCCAGCGTCGTCGCCTTGACCAATACCGATAGCCTGTACGGTCTGGGCAATATCAACCTGCTCTACGAAAAAGCCACCTCGCTGCCCAACCGCACCCCCACCGTAGAGATTCAGTTCGATAGTACCAATGCCACCGTGGGTGCGATCATGTCGCTTTACGATGGCGAGCGCTTGCTCGCCAGTCAACCCCTCTCCGTCGCCAACGTCAGTGCCGGCAAGGTACGGCTTACGGTTACCGAGAGCCTGGGCAAGGGGCTGCATCAACTGGTGGGAAAATACGCCGAAGCATCCGGCGACACCAGTATCTCCAATAGCCAGGAATTCACGCTACCTGATCCCGTTGCGCAGCCCTTCCTGAGCGACCTGAAAGTCAAGGCAGCCACTGGCAGCGCCGTAAAGTCATTGGGAACGTCCACCAGTAACTACGCCACTTTCATCGATCCTGGGGTCCCTGGCAATGCGGAAGACAATGGTGTGGCCAGTTACGAGAATGGCCCGACCTTCACAGGAACGCTGGGCCTGCTGGGAACCGATGGCAACAAGCTCTACACCGGTCAATACCTGGTCTCTGCGAGCATGGGCGGAAAACTGCTCGGTTTCACGACGGTGGATCCGAGCAAGGGAAGCACGCCGGGCGCTTTCGAGATCAAGACCGGTGCCAATCTTCTGGCGCCCGGGTTCTACTCGGACCTGAGCTTCACCGTCACCGACATCACGCCCGACAGCCCATCCAAGGGCCAGACCACCTCCGTACAAAACCTGGCACTAGGCTATTACTGGGTAGCGCAGCGTCTGGTAAACGCCAAGGGCGGAGCGGGTGACGATGAAATTCTGGTCGGCTCTACCCAGGCTGGCGCGGTTTCCACCATTGAGACTGGCGGTGGGCGAGATATCGTCACGGTGGGCAAGTTCAGTAACGTAGCCACCAATCTGGAAGCCACCATCAGCGATTTCCAGCTGGGTGTGGACAAGGTGAAGGTGTTCTTGCGCAATAGCGATAACAGCATCGGTTACCAGAACATCAGCGCCGCCAACTGGCAGCAATTTGCACCGAAAGCGGAGCAGAGCGCATCCGGCAGCGGCACCAAGCTGGTGATCCATCTGGATGGCAATGTGGCAGGCACAGACAAGTACACCCTGTACCTGCCCACGGTGGCCTACAACTACGACACCAACACAAAGAGCATTTTTGGCGTGTAAGTCGACGAGCAGTCAGACGACGAACGCCGCCGTTCCCCGGGCATCCGCCACCAGCAGCCATCTTGAGCTGCGGGGGAACGCGGCGCAGGGAGGGATCCCTGTCCAAGCAGTACAAGGTATGAAAACAGGCATGCGTGCTAACAAACAATCCATCGGCCAGCGCCTGCGCAGCGCCCGCCTGCAACTGGGCGTCACTCAGCTGGAGTTCGCCCTGGCACTGGAGACCGCGCCCAACCACATCTGCCAGATCGAACGTGGTCGATGCGTGCCGGGTGGCAAGCTGCTGCGCGGCATGCGCGTGGAGTTCGGCATCAATATCAACTGGCTGCTGACCGGCGTGCAAGACGCCGCGGCCACCAGTGTACTGACCCAGGAGCTGCATGCCCTGGTCGCCCACTACCGCCGCGCCGATCCGCGCGGCAAGGAGATACTGAAAGCCACGGCCAGGTTCATGGCGCGGGGCGCGGATCAATCGGCGGCATTGCATCCGCGCCCATAAAAAAATGCCGTCCAGCAGACGCTGAAACGGCATTTTTCACTTGCCAGGTACAAGGTGGCGAATGACTACTCGCGCGCCTCCACCAGCTTCGGATACACCTTCACCAGCACGATCTTCGGGCCCGACATGCGCTTGATGACCACGTCGAAGGCGGCGAACTCGATCTTCTGGCCTTCCTTGGGCAGGTCGCCGAGCTTTTCCATCACCAGGCCGCCGACGGAGTCGATGCTGTCGTCGTACTCGATGTCGATGCCCAGCATGTTCTCCAGCGTGACGATGGGCAGGCTGCCCTTGCCCAGCAGGGTGCCGTCGTCCTGGCGGGTCCATTCGCCAGTGTTGTGGCGGAACTCGTCGCGGATCTCGCCCACCAGCAGGCTCAGCAGGTTGTCCAGGGTGATGAAGCCGTCCGGCGACTGGCCCTTCTTGCCGATGATGGCGAAGTGCGGCGTGCCGGTGCGAAAGCGTCGCAGCAGGTCCAGCGCGGGCAGCGCCGGCGAGATGTACTGCACCGGACGCAGGTAGTCCTTCAGGTTGACGATGGCCTTTCCGTCCTGCTGCGCCAGGAATACATCCTTCAGGTGCACCAGGCCCAGCACCTGCTCGCGCTCGGCGTCGAAGTAGGGATAACGCGAGAAGCGGTTGCGATAGATGATGTCCAGGTTCTCCTGCAGGCTCTTGTCATCGCCCAGGGCCACGATCTCGCTGGCCGGGCGCATGATGTCGGCCACGTCCATCTCGGCGAAGTTCAGGCTTTGCGCCAGCACATTCCATTCGTCGCGGGTGAACTTGCCGTTCTTGCCGCTCTTGTTGCCGGCACGCAGGATGAGCTTCAACTCTTCGGAGGAGTAGTGGGCATCATGGCCATGCCCCGCGCCCAGGCCGGCCACGCGCAAAAGCCAGTTGGAACTGGCATTGAGCACCCAGATCAGCGGGTACATGCCCCAGTAGAAGCCATACAGCGGCACGGCGCACCACAGGCCCAGTTTTTCGGGGCTGCGAATGGCCATGGACTTGGGCGCCAGCTCACCGGCCACGATGTGCAGGAAGGAGATGACCAGGAAGGCGAAGACGAAGGAGATGCCGTGGATCAGCTCCTGGTTGCTCACGCCCAGGAGCGCGAACAGCGGTTCAAGCAGACGCGCGAAGGCGGGCTCGCCGATCCAGCCCAGGCCCAGCGAGGCCAGGGTGATGCCCAATTGGCAGGCGGAGAGATAGGCGTCCAGCTGGTTGTGGACCACGGCCAGGATACGGCCGCGCAAACCTTGGGTTTTTGCGATGGCCCGGATGCGTGTTTGACGCAACTTGACCAGACTGAATTCTGCTGCAACGAAAAAACCGTTCAACGCAACCAGGAAGAAGGCCGCGACGATCAGTAATATGTTTTCCAACTAGGGTTCCTATGGGGGTTGTCGAGGGGCCCGGACACCATGAGCCGGTCCGGACTCCGTAATTTACCATGCATGGGGCGGAGAAGCTGATTCGTTGTCGCAAATACAATTTCCGAGATGCTTGCAGGGTCAAACAAGAAAGCGATATTACTCTCTTACTTTAATTTCCTTATCCTGACGCCAATAAAAGAACAATATTGTTCTTTTAAGAGGCTGCAGCGGCAAAACTCCCGTCCGCCAACGATAAGGGCATCACCACATTTCGATGCCCCTCCCGAGCCTGCCAAATGACACTGACCAGTCCGCAGCTTGAGCGATAATGCCCGGCCAGCCGTGCACGCTACGCATCCGGCCAATAAAACCAAACGAAGACAATGGGAGATCAGGGAATGAGTAAAGGCAAGCAGGTATTGCCAATGTTGCCACTATTGCTGGCCGCTACCGTCATCATGCCGATATCGGCGGCGCATGCCGGCAACGGCGAGACGCTCTACATGGGACGTTGCGCCATGTGCCACGGCGCCGATATCAAGGGAACAGGTCCGCTGGCGCGCAAGAGCAACCCGCCCACGCCGGACCTGACCACGCCGGCCTTCAAGCGGCGCCTGGCGGATTATCCGGGCGTGATCGTGTCGTCCGTCATCCTGCGGCCCAACGGCGACCTCATCCCCCGCACCCTGAAGGAAAACGGCTACAAGCTGCCGCCGCACGCCTGGTCGGTCAAGGATTTTCGCGATCTCAACGACTACATGGTGGCGGTCATCAACCGGTCGAAATAGGCCGCCAGGAGCTCGTCATCCAGGCGGATCGTCGTCGCAGTCTTGCGGCTCCCCACCGGCCGCCCCATTTTTTTTGCGCGCCTGTCCGATGCCTTCCTGCATTTCTTCTTTGGTGAGAGGGTGATCATCTTCATCTTTGCCATCCCATTCAAAGTAGCCATCAGGCGGTAAGGTTTTCATGGCAAGCAATGCCTTTTCACGACTTGTCTGTGGTTTCGAGCCAGCCATAATTACCCTCCGATTCAGTTTCGTTGGCAGCACGGAAGCTGATGATACGCGCGGTATTGTCTCGTTCGACATGCACCAGCGTCAGCCCTACGCCACCTCACCCGCCCACCAACAGATTCCGGTCATTGATGAGTCCAGCACTCTTGTGCGCACTCAGCTTCTTGTAGAAGGCAGCGCGGCTCAGCCCGACACTGGCCGCAGCAGTAGCCACATTGCCGGCATGCTGGCCCAGCGCCGTGACCAGGTAGTGCGCTTCGAACCTGGCCATGGCATCGGCATAGCCCAGCGCAGCGGCGGGTGATGTCGCTGCTTCGCCAGCCGCTGGCGCTACTGCCGCTGCTTCCACTACTGCTACTGGCGCAGAGGGCAGGCTGATGCCCAGCAGGAAGGCTATCCTGTCCTCATCCACCTCCCTGCCCTCCTGCGTGACCACCATCCGTTCAAGCACATTGCGCAGCTGGCGCACATTGCCAGGCCAGTGATATTGCCCCAGCAGTTGCAGGGCCGCCTGGGTCAACACCGGAACGTGGCGCTCGATGCGCGAGCAGATCTCGTCCAGCAGCGAATAGACCAGCGGCAGCAGGTCC
Organism: Herbaspirillum sp. NPDC087042; assembly: GCF_044745245.1. Taxonomy (NCBI): domain Bacteria; kingdom Pseudomonadati; phylum Pseudomonadota; class Betaproteobacteria; order Burkholderiales; family Oxalobacteraceae; genus Herbaspirillum; species Herbaspirillum sp. NPDC087042. Next base: position 179,223 of record NZ_JBIUZW010000006.1, read on the forward strand.
AGCTGGCGCTCCCTGAGTGGTGGCAATGCGATGGGCAGCACATTGAGCCGGTAGTACAGGTCGGCGCGGAACTTCCCCGCCTCGACCAGCGCCGGCAGGTCGGCCGAGGTGGCGGCGATGATGCGCACGTCCACCGGGATGAGGCGGTTGGAACCGATGGGCTCGATCTCCTGTTCCTGGATGGCCCGCAGCAGCTTGCTCTGCAGGATCAGGGGCATGTCGCCGATCTCATCGAGGAACAGGGTGCCACCGTCGGCCAGTTCGAACTTGCCCTTGCGCCCCTTGCGCTCGGCACCGGTGTAGGCGCCGGGTGCGGCGCCAAAGAACTCCACCTCCAGCAGGGTGTCGGGAATGGCCGCGACATTGACGCTGACCAGCGGCCGCGTGGCGCGGGAGGAGGCGGCGTGGATGGCGTGCGCCAGCAACTCCTTGCCGGTGCCGGTCTCGCCCAGCAGCAGGGTGGCGGCGTCGGACTGGGCTGCCAGGCGTGCCAGGCGCTTGACTTCCAGGGTGGCGGCGCAATTGCCGATGAAGCTGGCGAAGGTGTACTTGGCGCGGCGCGTCTGCTCCAGGCTGCGGTGCGCGCTGGCCAGCTCTTCGCGGATGCGGTCGTAGTGGGCAAACAGGGGAGTGAGCGTCTTGAGCTCATCAAAGAGGGCAAAACCCACCGCACCGACGCAGTTGCCCGCATCGTCCCGGATCGGCAGCCGGATCACGATCATCGGGTCCTGCCGTGTCTCCATCAGGTCCAGCAGGATGGGCTTGCCCGTCTCCACCACCTCCCGCAACAGGCTATTGGGAACGACCTTCTCGCAATCCAGTCCGATGGCTTTCTGCGGATCTTCAAAGCCGAAGCGCGTGGCGTAGCGCTTGTTGATCCAGACCACCCGCGCCTGGGCGTCGACCACGATGGTGCCTTCACTGAAATTCTCCAGCGTGCGAAACAAGGACTCCATCGCCCGCCGCGCCACGACGTCGTAGTTGGTCAGTACACCGGCCTCTTCGGTGGATAACATAGCAGCAGCACCTTTCTCTTTTTCGAGAATTATCTCCTATCGGAGACAAATATCCTCAAATAATTCTCGATATAGAGAATTTCACCGCGAATTTGGCCCGATTCCACGGCATCAGGCCTGCAATTCCGATGGCATGGTTGTTGCCATTGGTTCGGGGTACGGGCGGGTTTTCCTCGTCCCGTGCATCTTAAAAAAACTACCGGAGACGCAATGTCACTCATTATTGTTATCGCCGCCCTCGCCTTCCTGATGCTCGCCGCCTATCGTGGCTACAGCGTCATCCTGTTCGCCCCGCTGGCGGCCCTGGGGGCGGTCCTCCTCACCGATCCGTCTGCCGTGGCGCCGGCCTTTGCCGGCATCTTCATGGACAAGGTGGTCGGCTTCCTGAAGCTCTACTTCCCGGTCTTCCTGCTGGGTGCGGTCTTCGGCAAGGTGATCGAACTGTCGGGCTATTCGCGCGCCATCGTGGCCGCGGCCATCCGCTATATCGGGAGCTCCCGCGCCAACGCCGTGATCGTGGCGGTCTGCGCCCTGCTGACCTATGGCGGCGTGTCGCTGTTCGTGGTGGTCTTTGCGGTCTACCCGTTTGCTGCCGAGCTCTACCGTCAGAGCAATATCCCCAAGCGCCTCATGCCCGGTGCCATCGCCCTGGGCGCCTTCTCGTTCACGATGGATTCGCTGCCGGGTACGCCGCAGATCCAGAACATCATCCCCACCACCTTCTTCAAGACCACCTCATGGGCCGCGCCCGTGCTGGGCGTGATCGGCGCGCTCTTCATCATCGCCGTCGGCATGAGCTATCTGGAATGGCGCCGTCGCGCTGCTCTCAAGCGCGGCGAAGGCTACGGCAGCAATCTCTCCAACGAACCGGAACCGGTACAGACCACCTCCCTGCCCAATCCCCTGCTGGCGATTGCGCCGCTGGTGCTGGTGGGCGTAGCCAACTTCGTGCTGACCCGGATGATCCCGCAGTGGTACGGCGCGCAAACCGAAGTCGCGCTGCCCGGACTGGCCAAGCCCGTGGCTATCCCGACGGCTTCCATGGTCGGTATCTGGGCGGTGGAAGGCGCCTTGTTGCTGGGCATTGCCTTCGTCGTGGTGACCGCCTTCAAGACCGTGCGCGAGCGCTTTGCCGAAGGCAGCAAGACGGCCGTGGGTGGCGCTCTGCTGGCCTCAATGAATACCGCTTCCGAATATGGCTTTGGTGGCGTCATCGCAGCCCTTCCCGGTTTCCTCGCGGTGAGCCACATGCTCAAGAGCGTGCCCGATCCGCTGGTCAATGCAGCGGTCTCGGTGAGTTCGCTGGCCGGCATCACCGGCTCGGCCTCGGGTGGCATGAGCATCGCCCTGGCGGCCATGAGCGAGAACTTCATCCAGGGTGCCCAGGCGGCCGGCATCCCCCTGGAAGTCCTGCACCGCGTGGTCGCCATGGCCAGCGGCGGCATGGATACCCTGCCGCACAACGGCGCCGTCATCACCCTGCTGGCCGTGACCGGCCTGACCCATCGCGAATCCTATCGCGACATCTTCGCCGTCACCGTCATCAAGACGCTGGCTGTGTTCTTCGTCATCACGGTCTTCTACATGACCGGTCTCGTCTGATCCATCGGGGAAACAACATGAGCTCTCTCAAAGGAAAAACCGCCCTGGTCACCGGCTCCACCAGCGGCATCGGCCTGGGTATCGCAACGGTGCTGGCACAGGCGGGTGCCAATATCGTCCTCAACGGCTTCGGCGACAGCCGTGCCGCCATCGACACCATTGAATCGGCCGGTGTGCAAGTGATCCATCACCCCGCCGACATGCGCAAGCCGCAGGAGATCGAAGCGATGTTTGGCGCCGCCAGGGATAGCTTCACGACCGTGGATATCCTGGTCAACAATGCCGGCATCCAGCATGTGGCACCGATCGAAACGTTCGATCCGCAGCAATGGGATGACATCATCGCCATCAACCTCAGCGCCAGTTTCCACACCACCCGCCTGGCCCTGCCCGGCATGCGCGCGGGCAACTGGGGACGCATCATCAACATCGCCTCGGTGCATGGACTGGTGGGCTCCACCGGCAAGTCCGCCTACGTGGCGGCCAAGCATGGCCTGATCGGGCTGACCAAGGTCACCGCGCTGGAAACGGCCAGGACCGGCGTGACCTGCAACGCCATCTGCCCCGGCTTCGTACTGACCCCGCTGGTGCAACAGCAGATCGACGATCTGGCAGCGGCCCAGCAACTCTCGCCCGAACAGGCCCAGGCCCGCTTGCTGGGCGAGAAGCAGCCGTCCGGCCAGTTCGTGACCCCAGCCGAGCTGGGCAACCTGGCCCTGATGCTGTGCTCACCGTTCTCCGCTCAGGTGCGTGGCGCGACCTGGGTGGCCGATGGCGGCTGGACCGCCCAGTAAGCCAGCGTCACGACATCGATCCTGCGTCATCCCACTGCCTTCAACCACTGCGAGACTCCACCATGCAAACCCAGGAAAACACCTTCTCCCACGTCAAGCCCGGCGACACTTCCTTCGTCGGCGGCGGCCTGCGCGACTTCTTCACCTACCGTGACCTCGGCATCGCCAAGGCCACCGGCGGCAAGGTCATCGCCCATCTGGTGCGCGCCAACAATGCGCCTGAAGAAGGCACCGGCTGGCACATCCACGAAGCGCAATTCCACATCGTCTACATGCTCAAGGGCTGGGCGAAGTTCATGTACGAAGACCAGGAAACCCTGGTCGAAGCCGGCGACTGCGTGCACCAGCGCCCGGGCATCCGCCACTTCCTCTTCGACTACTCGCCCGACATGGAATACCTGGAAGTGGTCGGCCCGGCCGACTTCACCAGCGTCGGCGTCGAAGGGCCTTGTGCGGTGCCGGCGCCGGGCAAGTGGTAAGGCAGCAGCCCCGTTCACGAGTATGTTGTGTGACGATGAGCAGTTATGCAAAACGCCACAAGAACAAAGAATAAATTGACAATTTGAAGATTTAATTCAAATATTGGCTTTATTTTACAAAAATAGAGCTAATTCAATGCTGGTCGAGTTTCGCATCAAGAATTTCCGAAGCCTGCGCGACGAGCAGGTGTTCAGCATGGTCGCGTCCACCGACAAGACCCTGCTGGACACCCATGCCTTCGCAACCGACCTGAAGGCTGCGCCGCACTTGCTCAAGAGCGCCGTAGTCTATGGCGCCAACGCCAGCGGCAAATCCAACCTGATCAAAGCCTTGCAATATATGCGCGGCGTGGTAATGGAATCTGCCGGCTTGCCGCCAGGCAGGGGCTTTGACCGACTCCAGCCTTTCAAGCTGGATACCTCATCGGCCGATTTGCCAACCGAGTTCGAGGTCACCATCATCCTTGACGGTGTACGTTACCAGTATGGTTTCTCGATGACCTCGCAACGTATCGTCAGCGAGCAACTGCTGGTCTACAAGACACACAAGCCGCAGCGCTGGTTTGCCAGACATGTTGACGCCGACAGCGACAAGGACGTGTATGAATTCGGTGCCGGCCTGAAGGGTGCAAAGAATCTCTGGGAGGGGGCGACCCGCCCCAACGCCTTGTTCCTGTCCATGGCGGTTCAACTCAATAGCGATGCTTTACGCCCCTTATTTGACTGGTTCGCGACCTCATTGCTGATCTTCAATGAGCTCACGCCACTGTCCCCCCAGTTTTCGATCCAGATGCTCAAGCAGGAGGTCCAACGCAAGGCTATCTGCGAGTTCATGCGCGCGGCGGACATCAGTATTGACGACATCGAAGTCGCTGCGCGACAGGCTATGGTTCACACCATCAGCTATGACCTTGCCACCGGAAAGCGGGAGGAAACTGCCAATGAACAAGCGGTGGACGAAGTGAAGTTCCACCACGTGACCGAACACGGCAACGCGGTCTTTGACTTGGCGGACGAGTCCAGCGGCACCCGCAACCTGCTCTTCCTGGCCGGACCGATTCTGGAGGTCATTGCCAAGGGCATGACCCTGGTGATCGATGAACTGGACACCAGCCTGCACCCGCTGCTCATACAGACGCTCATACGTCTGTTCCACCGGCCTGACGTCAACAATGGCGGGGCGCAGGTCCTGTTCAGCACGCACGATACTTCGTTGCTGGACGCCTATGGCCTGTTCCGGCGTGATCAAATATGGTTTGTTGAAAAGCGCCCTGATCAAAGCTCCTCGCTGTACCCGATGCTCGACTTCAGTCCACGCAAGAACGAAGCATTGGAGCGAGGATATCTGCAAGGACGCTACGGCGCGTTGCCATTCCTGCGCAATCTAGACGTGGCGCTGAAGCACTGATGGGAAGAGACAATCAGGCCAGGGACCGGCAGTTGCGGCGCAGATCACTCAAGCAAGCGCGCCGGGCCAGCTACGCCCGCATTCTGATCGTCACGGAGGGGAGCAAGACCGAGCCGCTGTATCTGGAAGAGATCCGAAGCACCTACCAACTGCATTCCGCCAACGTCGAAGTCCAACCCGGGCGCTTGGGGACCGCGCCTATCCAGGTAGTCCGCTATGCTCAACAGCTATTTGAAGATGGCGATCTGCGCAGGGGGATTCGTCCCAGGAGCTTCGATCAGGTTTATGTGGTGTTTGACCGTGACGATCACAAAAGCTACTTCGATGCATTGAACCTGGCAGACTCACTGGATGGCAAGCTGCACAATGACGAAAGGCAACAGGTCAGCTTTAAAGCCATCGCCAGCATTCCCTGCTTTGAATTATGGCTATTACTGCATTTTGAAGAGATCCGAGCACCTATCCATCGCAACGAGGTAATGGATCGATTGCAAATCCATGTGCCCGACTATGAAAAGGGCAAAGTCGGTGTATTCTCCATGACGCGCAATCGGCTGCCTGACGCCACTGAGCGTGCAGCAAGCCTGGCCAGACAATCGAACGCCTATACCGACCCTGCCCCCTATACAGCACTCCACGATCTGGTAGCGCTGTTGTGCGCACTACGTACCTGAAGCCCTTTCATCCCGCCCCGCAAGAAGTCTGACAACGTATCAGGCTTTGCCTGATTACATTTCCTCCTGCCCGCGTGCATGATGCCGATAGTCAAGACAATAAAACGGTCTGCGGTGACGGGAGAACAGCGGTGGCGAAATCAGGAAATTTCCACACATCAAGTTTCATTGCCTACTTTGTCGGCGCGATCTGCGCTGCCTTGCTGGGCATCGAAATCTGGAATGCCTGGAAGGCGCGCGAGATCCAGCTGCAGGAGACCCATGCGGCGGTCAGCAACGTGTCCTTCGCGCTGGCGCAGCATGCCAACGAGACCTTCAAGGAAGCCGACATCGTCCTGGCCGGCATGACCGAGCGCATCTCCCATGATGGCACGGGCCCGGCATCGCTTGCCCGCATCCACAACCTGCTGGTCGACCATGTGCGCGAGCTGCGCTCCCTCAATGGCCTGTTCATCTACGACGAAAACGGCAAGTGGCTGGTCACCTCGCAAGAGACCCTGCTGACGCAATACAACAACGCCGACCGCGAATATTTCCAGTATCACCGTGACCACCCCGACCTGATGCCCCACATCGGGCCGCCCGTCATCAGCCGCTCCACCGGGAAATGGATCTTCACCATCAGCCGCCGTATCAGCAAGCCCGACGGCAGCTTTGGCGGTGTCGCCCTGGCTACCATCAACTCGGATTACTTCCAGGAGTTCTATCAACGCTTCGAGATCGGTAGCGAAGGCGCCCTGTCGATGAGCCTGATGAATGGCATCACCCTCTATCGCCGCCCCTTGCGCGAGGACTCGATCGGACTGGACCTGAGCAACCAGCCGATCTACCGGGACTTGGTGCTGCAGGCCAAGGATGGCGTGGCGCTCATCACCTCGCCTATCGATGGCGTGACCCGCTACATCAGCTTCAAGCGCGTGGAAGACTATCCCCTCTTCGTTGCCGCCGCCTTGTCCAAGGACGAGGCCCTGGCCGCCTGGGCCGGCAATACCCTGGTGCGCTCGATCTTCGTGCTGACCGGGCTGATCCTGGTGTCCTTCTTCGGACACCGGCTCCATATCAGCGCCAAATCCCGCGAACTGGCCGAGACGCGCCTGCGCCAGGCCAAGCGCAAGCTGGCCTCGCTCAATCGTTCGCTGGCCCAGATGGCCCTGCACGACGGCCTCACCTCGCTGGCCAATCGCCGCTACTTCGACCAGACGCTGGAAGCCGAAATGAGCCGTGCCTACCGCACCGCCGGCAACCTGTCGCTGCTGATGATCGATGTCGATTTCTTCAAACTCTACAATGACCGCTATGGCCACCAGCAAGGGGATGACTGCCTGAAGAAAATCGCCGACGCGATCGAAACCTGCGTGCGCCGTCCTGGTGACCTGGCCGCGCGCTATGGCGGAGAAGAGTTCGCGGTGATCCTGCCAGGATGCACACGCGAGGGCGCGCAGCAGATTGCGACCCTGATCTGCGAAACCGTGCGGTCACTGCATCTGCCGCACGAGGGCAATGCTTCGGGTATTGCCACGGTCAGCGTGGGCGTGGCCACGGCGGACCATCCGCCGGCGGAGAATTGCTCTGCGCAACTGCTCAGTGCCGCCGATGCCGCGCTCTATACGGCCAAGTCGAGCGGCCGTGATCGCGCGATCTGGTTCGCTCCCGACCTCACCACGCAAGACCTGGCCCTGTAACACTGAACACTGAACACTAAACACTAAACACTGAACACTGAACACTGAGCATTGGCCGCTCAGAACCCTTCCAGCACCACCTTGCCGCGCGCCCGGTTGGACTCCAGCAGGGCATGGGCGCGGCGCAGGTTCTCCACGTTGATCGTGCCGAGATGCTCGCCGGTGGTGGTGCGCAGCACACCCTCGTCGATCAGCGCCGCAACCCGCTCCAGCAGGGCATGCTGGGCAATCATGTCGGCCGTCTCGAAGAGCGAGCGCGTAAACATCAACTCCCAATGCAGCGAAATGCTCTTGCGCTTGAGCGGCACCGCATCCAGCGTGGCCGGATCATCGATCAGCGCCAGTTGCCCCTGCGGCGCCAGTACCTCGACGATCTGCGCATAGTGCTGCTCGGTATGGGTCAGGCTGATGACGATATCGACCGCGCCCAGGCCGAGTTGCTCCAGCTGCGGCTTGAGCGGCTGGCTGTGGTCGATCACATGGTGTGCACCCAGTTCAGTGACCCACTGCGCGGTCTCGGGGCGCGAGGCCGTGCCGATCACGGTCAGTTGCGTCAACCGGCGCGCCAGTTGTGTCAGCATGGAACCCACACCACCGGCCGCGCCGATGATGAGCAGGCTGCGACCCTGCCCGCCCTGCTCCGGCACACCCACGCGGTCGAACAGCAACTCCCAGGCGGTGATGGCCGTGAGCGGGATGGCGGCGGCATCGGCATATCCCAGGCTGGCTGGCTTGTGTCCGACGATGCGCTCATCGACCAGTTGCAACTCGCTGTTGGAGCCAGGCCGCGTGATCGCGCCAGCGTAGAAGACCTCGTCGCCAGCCTTGAACAGCGTCACCTCCGCCCCCACCGCACGCACCACCCCGGCGGCATCCCAACCCAGCACGCGCGGCTCCTTGACGGCCACGCCGGCGCGGATCTTGGTGTCGACCGGATTGACTGAAATCGCCCGCACCTCCACCAGCAGGTCACGCGGGCCGGGCGTGGGAGTGGGCAGGTCGATCTCGACCAGGGCGTCGGGATGCTGGATGGGCAGGCCGTGCTGGGTGTAGGCGATGGCTTTCATGGAAGGTCCTTGTGACAAAGCTGAATGGGGAAACGAGTGGAGAAACATCGGGCAAGACAGGCCCATGACCCGCATCTTAGGCTGCACCGCCATGCCGATACAGCCGCCCCGCCCAGAAAGACTTTCCTCCTGAAGACGAAAATGCTCAGCCCGGCAGGTTGCGCTTGATGACCGCGGCCAGCTTGTCGAAGGCGCGGGCGATCTCCTCATTGGGCACGCTGGCATAGCCCAGCAAGAGGCCGCGCCGCGCACCGCGTGCATGCATGTAGTAGCGCGACAGCGGGCGCACGATGATGCCCGCCTGCAGCGCCTGTTCGCAGATGAGCACGTCGTCGCATTCCGGTGGCAGGCCCAGCACCAGGTGCAGGCCGGCCTCGCCGCCGGTGATGGTCATCTTCTCGCCGAAGTGCCGGTTGATCGAGGCTTGCAGCAGTTGCAGGCGTTCCGCGTAGAGCACGCGCATCTTGCGGATGTGCGAGGCGAAATGCCCCTCGGCCATGAAGTCAGCCAGGGTCGCCTGCAGGAACACCTGGCCATTGCGATAGAGCTCGGCAATGCCGGTGGAGAAGGCGCGCGCCAGCGACTCCGGCACCACCAGGAAACCGATGCGCAAGCCCGGGAACATGATCTTGCTGAAGGTGCCCATGTAGAGCACCCGGTCCTGGGTATCCATGCCCTGCAGCGAGGCCAGGGGGCGGCCGCCGTAGCGGAACTCGCTGTCGTAGTCATCCTCGATGATCCACACCTTGTGGGTGGCGGCGTACTCCAGCAGCATGCGCCGCCGCGACAGGCTCATCACCATACCCAGCGGATACTGGTGCGAGGGCGTGGTGCAGATGAAGCGCGGTGGCCGGCGCAAGTTGGCCAGGCGCATGCGCATGCCCTCCTGGTCCACCGCGATCGGCACCGAGTGGATGCCCAGCGAATTGAGCACGCTGCGCGTACCCCAGTAGCAGGGGTCTTCCACCCAGGCGCTGTCGCCATGCTCACCCAGCAGCTTGACCACGATGTCGATGGACTGGTGGATCCCGGTGGTGATGAGCACCTGCGAGGCCGTGCAGTTGACCGAGCGCGCCACCCGCAGGTATTCGGCCACCTGCTCGCGCAGGCCCGCGTAGCCGGCACCGGGTCCATAGGTCAGCAGGTCCGAATTGGAACGGCGCCAGTGCTTGTTCTGCAAGCGTCCCCAGATCTTGTGCGGGACGCAGGTGACGTCCGGCACGCCGGGCATGAAGGCGCCCCATTGCCGTTCGCCCACCCCCGCCTGGCGCGTGAGCATGGCGCCGCGCGCCGAGAGTTCGGACTTGCCGGACGGGTCGGTCAGCGCCGCGTTGCGCTCGACCGCATCGGGGATCTGGTCGGGTTCGGTATCGGCCACGAAGGTGCCGGCGCCGGTGCGGCTCTCCAGGTAACCCTCGGCCAGCAATTGCTCGTAGGCATAAGTGACCGTGTTGCGCGAGGTCCCCAGTTCCACGGCCAGGTCGCGCGAGGAGGGCAATTGCATGCCTGCCGGCAGCGTCTGCGCCAGGATCGCCTCGCGGATCAACTGGTAGATCTGCCGATTCACGGGGGCCGCGGCAGCCGGTTTCGCTGCATTGCTTTCGCGGCTGCCGGCCGCGCGGCCCTTGGATACAGCCGCCTTGGACGAGGGGCGATTGATGCGCAGCAGCAGATAGTCGGACAAGGAAGCGAGTTTCAAGTGGCACCATCAAATATTTGAAATTGGCTCTATATTACAGTGCCACTTGGGTTTTATATTGTTTCCCGATCCAGGAATTTTCGCGCCGCGATGGCGCCACTCAACGAAGCAAGAACGGAGCAAACAATGACCAGCAAGGCCAGCAACCAAGCGCTGCAAGAACGTAAGAATGCCGCCACCCCGCGCGGCGTGGGCGTGATGTGCGACTTCTACGCCGAACGTGCCACCAATGCCGAGTTGTGGGATGTCGAGGGCCGCCGCTTCATCGATTTCGCCGCCGGCATCGCCGTGTTGAACACCGGCCACCGCCACCCCAAGCTGCTCGACGCCATGCGCGCGCAGATGGAAAAATTCACCCACACCGCCTACCAGATCGTGCCCTACGCCAGCTACGTGGAACTGGCCGAGCGCATCAACGCGGTGACCCCGGGCGACTATCCCAAGAAGACCGCCTTCTTCTCCACCGGCGCCGAAGCCGTGGAAAACGCCATCAAGATCGCCCGCGCCCACACCGGCCGTCCGGCCATCATCGCCTTCGCAGGCGGCTTCCACGGCCGTACCATGATGGGCATGGCGCTGACCGGCAAGGTGGCCCCCTACAAGCTGGGCTTCGGTCCCTTCCCCGGCGAAGTGTTCCACGCGCCCTACCCCAATGCGCTGCACGACATCAGCAGCGACGATGCGCTGGAGGCCGTCAAGGGTCTCTTCAAGAGCGACGTCGATCCCAAGCGCGTGGCGGCCATCATCCTGGAACCGGTGCAGGGCGAAGGCGGCTTCTATGCCGCGCCGGCCGAGTTCATGCGCGGCCTGCGCGCGCTGTGCGACGAGCACGGCATCCTCTTGATCGCCGACGAAGTGCAGACCGGTTACGGCCGCACCGGCAAGCTCTTTGCGATGGAACACTACGACGTCCTGCCCGACCTGATCACCATGGCCAAGAGCCTGGCGGGCGGCATGCCGCTGTCGGCCGTCAACGGTCGCGCCGAGGTCATGGATGCCCCCGCCCCCGGCGGCCTGGGTGGCACCTATGCCGGCAACCCGCTGGCCGTGGCCTCGGCCCTGGCCGTGCTGGACGTGATGGCCGAAGAAAACCTGGTGGCGCGCGGCGCACGCCTGGGCGACAAGCTCAAGGCACATCTCAATGAACTGCGCTCGGCCGTGCCGCAGATCGGCGAGGTGCGCGGCGTGGGCGCCATGGTGGCCGTCGAGTTCCTCGACCCGGCCAGCGGCAAGCCGGATGCGGAGTACGCCAAGAAGGTCCAGCAACACGCACTGCAACATGGCCTGCTGCTGCTGACCTGCGGCAGCTACGGCAACGTCATCCGCTTCTTGTTCCCGCTGACGATTCCCGATACCGTCATGGATGAGGCACTGGGCATCCTGACGGCGGCCATGAAGCTGGCCTGAGTCTTGCATTGCACCAAGCTGTTAGAGAAGCACATTGGGTAGACGGGCCGGACGATGAATCCGGCCCCGCGTAAAAAAGAGGATGAATGATGGCAGCTTATGCGATGAAGCAAGCGGTGCAGGAGGCAGCGAGCGCACGTGGCGAGAACAGCGATACGCTGGTGCAGTTCTGCGGCGTGAAGAAGACCTATGACGGCGAGAACCTGATCGTCAAGAACCTCGACCTCGACATCCGTCGCGGCGAGTTCCTGACCCTGCTAGGGCCCTCGGGCTCGGGCAAGACCACTTGCCTGATGATGTTGGCCGGTTTCGAATTCCCCACCGGCGGCGAGATCCGCCTGGACGGCCAGTTGCTCAATCGTGTGCCACCGCACAAGCGCAACATCGGCATGGTGTTCCAGAATTACGCACTGTTCCCGCACATGACCATCGCCCAGAACGTGGCCTATCCGCTGTCGGTGCGCAAGATGGATCGCGCCACCCGCGAGGCCAAGGTCAAGCAGGCGCTCGACATGGTGCAGATGGGCAAGTTCGGCGAGCGCTATCCGACCCAGCTCTCGGGCGGCCAGCAGCAGCGCGTGGCGCTGGCGCGCACGCTGGTGTTCGATCCCCAGCTGGTGCTCATGGACGAGCCGCTGGGCGCGCTGGACAAGCAGTTGCGCGAGCACATGCAGCTCGAACTGAAGGCGCTGCACAAGCGCCTGGGCGTGACCTTTGTCTACGTCACCCACGACCAGAGCGAAGCGCTCACCATGTCGGACCGCGTGGCCGTGTTCGACCAGGGCGTGATCCAGCAACTGGCGCCGGTGACCGAGCTCTACGAATTCCCCGAGAACCAGTTCGTCGCCAACTTCATCGGCGACAACAACCGCTTCAAGGGCAGTGTCGAATCGGTACAGGGCGAGCACTGCAGCGTGCGCCTGGCCGATGGTACCCAGCTGAGCGGCCTGAACGTGCACCGTGCGCACGCCGGCCAGGTCGTCACGGCCTGTGTGCGTCCCGAACGCATCCGCCTGGCCGCCGGCGGCAGCGCCGAACCCAATGCCGTACGCGCCACCATCGCCGGCCTGATCTACTTCGGCGACCACGTGCGGGTGTGCTGCAGCGTCAGCGGCCAGGACGACTGCTTCGTGAAGCTGTCGCTGTCCGATCCGGCCCTCTCCGGTTTGACCGAGGGCAGTGCGGTGGTACTGCACATCGGGCAGGATTACCTGCGCTGCTTCCTCTGAGGCGGCACTTCCGTCGGTCCTTCTCCGGCGATTTTTCAGTTTTGAGTTTGCAGTCCGATTGTCGAGGCAACGCAAGATTGCCATCCACATTAGCTTTTTGCAGTGCCAGTTCTAGTCCTAGTTCAACACAGCCAACAAGTACGATAACCAACGAGGAACAACGATGAAACGCCTGACCCCTGCCCTGCTGTCCCCGCTCGCCCTGGGCCTGCTGTTTTCCGGCGCGGCCGCTGCCGCCGAACTGACCGTGGTCAACTTTGGCGGCGCCAATGCCAACGCCCAGAAGGCCGCCTATATCGAGCCCTTCCAGAAGAGCACCGGCACCAAGATCGTGACCTCCGAATTCAACGGTGAACTGGCCAAGGTCAAGGCCATGGTCGAAGCCAAGAAGGTCAGCTGGGACGTGGTGGAAATCGACGGCGGCGACCTCAATCGCGCCTGTGACGATGGCCTGATCGAAAAGCTCGACCTGGCCAAGACCATCAAGAAGGACGACTTCATCCCCGAAGCCACCGTGAGCGAATGCGGCGTGGGCGCCTTCGTCTGGTCCACCGTGCTGGCCTACAACGCCGACAAGCTCAAGAATGCGCCGACCGGCTGGGCCGATTTCTGGGATACCAAGAAATACCCCGGCAAGCGCGGCATGAAGAAGAGCGCCCAGTTCAACCTGGAGTTCGCGCTCATGGCTGATGGCGTGCCGACCAAGGACGTCTACAAGGTGCTGGCCACCAAGGAAGGCGTGGAACGCGCCTTCAAGAAGCTGGACCAGCTGAAACCCAACATCCAGTGGTGGGATGCCGGCGCGCTACCGGCCCAGTTCCTGGCCTCGGGTGATGTGGTCATGGCCAACGCCTACAACGGCCGTATCGATGCCGCCCAGCGCGAAGGCAAGAACCTCAAGGTGGTCTGGGCCGGCAGCGTCTACACGCTGGATTACTGGGTGATCCCGAAGGGTTCGCCGAACAAGGCCCTGGGCGAGAAGTTCATTGCCTACGCCAGCCAGCCGGAAACCCAGAAGACCTACGCCAACAACATCGCCTACGGTCCCGTCAACAAGGGCGCCCTGAAGCTGCTGGACGCCAAGACCCTGGCCAACCTGCCGACCTCGCCCACCAATGCCAAGGATTCGGTGCAGCTGAGCCTGCAGTTCTGGACCGACCACGGCGAGGAACTGGAACAACGCTTCGCCGCCTGGGTCGCGAAGTAACAGGTCCGATGCAACCGCTGTCCCCCACTACCGTTCGTCCTGAGTAGCGGCGCAGCCGCGTATCGAAGGCGCGCCGTCTTTTCGCCTTCGATACGGCCCTCTGGGCCTACTCAGTCCGAACGGTAGTGGGTATACAAACAGCAGTTGCATTGGCCCCGTAACGGCGCACCAGATTTTTCAGGAACCGTTGCGTTGAACACTGCTGCTACCGGATTACCGAGACATGACCACCATCGCCACCCGCTCCACTGCCGCCATGCCCCTGGCCGAACCCGACCCGCAGCAACTCAAGCGCGACCTGCGCGCCGCCCAGACCCGCAAGAGACTGGGTGCGCTGGCGCTCATTGCGCCGCTGGCCATCTTCCTGCTGCTGACCTTCGTCGCGCCCATCGTGGCGCTGTTGCAACGCGCGGTGGAAAACCCGGAAGTCGCCGCCACCCTGCCGCACACGGTTGCCGTACTGGCCAAGTGGGACCGAAAGGCCGCCCTGCCCGACCAGGCCTACGCCGCGCTGGCCGACGACCTGGCCCGCGCCAAGGAAGACACCACCGCCGGCAACCTGGCACGCCGCATCAACATCGAGATGCCGGGCTCGCGCTCGCTCATCATGGGCACCACGCGCGCCATGCCGCTGCGCGATGCCGAGGGCAAGCCACTGGCGCCAGCCGCCGCGCGCGAGGCCATCATTGCCCTCAACGAGCAATGGGGCCAACCCGATGTCTGGCGCGTGATCGCCCAGAACGGCTCGGTCTATTCCCCCTATTACCTGCTGGCCTCGCTGGACCTGCGCCAGAACGTGTTCGGTGACATCGAGGCTGCCAGCCCCGACACCGCCATCTATCGCACCATCTTCGGCCGCACGCTGTGGATGAGCGCGGTGGTGACCTTCATCACCCTGCTGCTGGCCTATCCGCTGGCCTACTGGCTCTCCACCATGCCGGAGCGCCGCGCCAACCTCTTGATGATCCTGGTGCTGATCCCCTTCTGGACCTCCATCCTGGTCCGCGTCGCCGCCTGGATCGTGTTGCTGCAGTCCGAAGGCCTGGTCAACAAGGCCCTGATGCTGGCGGGCCTGACGCAGTCGCCGCTGGAACTGGTGTTCAACCGGGTCGGCGTGTACATCTCGATGACCCACATCCTGCTGCCCTTCATGATCCTGCCGCTCTACAGCGTCATGAAGTCGGTGCCGCCGACCTACCTGAAGGCCGCCGTCTCGCTGGGCAGCCATCCCTTCGCCGCGTTCTGGCGCGTGTACGTGCCGCAGACCTATCCGGGTGTGGGTGCGGGCGTGCTGCTGGTCTTCATCATGGCCGGTGGCTACTACATCACGCCGGCATTGCTGGGCGGACCGAACGAACAGATGGTGAGCTACTTCATCGCCTACTTCATCAACACCACCATCAACTGGGGCATGGCCTGCGCGCTGGGTGCGCTGCTGTTGAGCGCCACGCTGGTGCTGTATGGCGTCTATCGCCGCTTTGCCAAGGTCGACGTGGGCATCGGCTGATCCGATCAATCCGATCAACCCGTCCACGACAAGAATCCCGGAGAACGCCATGACCAAACCGCCTCTTTTTCCACCCTACACCTCGCTCGTCGAACGGGCCTGGTTCTTTGCCTCGCGCAGCTTCAACCTGCTGGTACTGCTGTTCCTGGTGCTGCCCATCCTGGTGATGATCCCGCTGTCGTTCTCCGACAGCAGCTTCCTGATGTATCCGATCAAGGGCTTCTCGCTGCGCTGGTACCAGAACCTGTTCGCCTCCGATGACTGGATCCGCGCCGCCCGGAACAGCTTCATCGTGGCCCCGGCAGCCACCGTCATCGCCACCGTCCTGGGCACGCTGGCCGCCGTCGGCCTGAACAAGGCCGACTTCCGTGGCAAGGGCATCCTGATGGCCGTGCTGATCTCGCCCATGATCGTGCCGGTGGTAGTGGTGGGGGTGGGCGTGTACATGTTCTTCGCCCGCATCGGCCTGGCCGACAGCTACCTCGGCCTGATCCTGGCGCACGCCGCACTGGGCGCGCCCTTCGTGGTGACCACGGTGCTGGCCACGCTGCAGGGGTTCAACCACAACCTGGTGCGCGCCAGCCTGAGCCTGGGCGCCAGTCCGCTGCGCACCTTCTTCCGCATCACCCTGCCGGTGATCGCGCCGGGCCTGATCTCGGGCGCGCTGTTCGCCTTTGCAACTTCCTTCGACGAAGTGGTTCTCACCCTCTTTGTGGCCGGCCCCGAGCAAGCCACGCTGCCGCGCCAGATGTTCGCCGGCATCAAGGACAACATCAGCCCGACCATTGCCGCGCTGGCGACCATCCTGATCATTTTCTCGACCTGCCTGCTGCTGGCCCTGGAGTGGCTGCGCGGGCGTAACAAGGCGGCGGCCCGCTTCTGAGCCGGCGCCTTTTCAACGGAGCCCCGATATGCTGCAACTCAACGACCCTTCCCTGCTGCGCCAGCAAGCCTATGTCAACGGCGCCTGGTGCGACGCCGACGGCGGCGCCACGCTGGCCGTGCACAATCCCGCCAATGGCGAGCTGGTCGGCCATGTCCCGCTGATGGGCGCGGCCGAGACGCGCCGCGCCATCGAGGCCGCCAACACCGCCTGGCCGGCCTGGAAGAAAAAGACCGCCAAGGAACGCAGCACCATCCTGCGCCGCTGGTACGAGCTGATGCTGGCCAACGCCGATGACCTGGCCCTGATCATGACCACCGAGCAAGGCAAGCCGCTGGCCGAGGCGCGTGGCGAGATCGGCTATGCCGCCTCCTTCATCGAGTGGTTTGCGGAGGAAGGCAAGCGCACCTACGGTGACACCATCCCCTCGCCCTCGCCGACCAGCCGCATCGTGGTGGTCAAGGAAGCCATCGGCGTCTGCGCGGCGATCACGCCGTGGAACTTCCCGGCCGCGATGATCACCCGCAAGGCCGGTCCGGCCCTGGCCGCCGGCTGCCCGATGGTCTTGAAGCCCGCCGAAGCGACCCCCTTCTCGGCCCTGGCCCTGGCGGTGCTGGCCGAGCGCGCCGGCATCCCGGCCGGCATCTTCAGCGTGGTCACCGGCACGCCCAAGGAGATCGGCGGCGAGATGACCTCCAACCCCATCGTGCGCAAGATCAGCTTCACCGGCTCCACCGCCGTGGGCAAGCTGCTGATGCAACAGAGTGCCTCCAGCATCAAGAAGCTGTCGCTGGAACTGGGTGGCAATGCCCCCTTCATCGTCTTCGACGATGCCGACCTGGATGCGGCCGTGGAAGGCGCGATCGCCTCCAAGTACCGCAACGCCGGGCAGACCTGCGTATGCGCCAACCGCATCTACGTGCAAGACGGCGTCTATGAGGCCTTCGCCGCCAAGCTGGTCGCGGCCGTGCAGAAGTTCAAGGTCGGTGAAGGCCTGGAGAATGGCGTCACCCAGGGGCCGCTGATCAATGAACAGGCCGTGCAGAAGGTCGAGCAGCACGTCGCCGACGCAGTGGAAAAGGGTGCGCGCATCTTGCTGGGCGGCAAGCGCCATGCGCTGGGTCACGGCTTCTTCGAACCCACCGTGCTGGCCGACGTCACCCCGGCCATGCGCGTGGCGCGCGAAGAGACCTTCGGACCGATGGCACCGCTGTTCCGCTTCAAGACCGACGAAGAAGCCCTGGCCCTGGCCAACGATACCGAGTTCGGCCTGGCCAGCTATTTCTACTCGCGCGACATCGGTCGCATCTGGCGCGTGGCCGAAGGCCTGGAGTCGGGCATGGTGGGCATCAACACCGGCCTGATCTCCAATGAAGTGGCACCGTTTGGCGGCGTGAAGCAATCGGGTCTGGGTCGCGAGGGATCGCACTACGGCATCGACGATTACCTGGTGGTCAAGTACCTGTGCATGGGCGGGATCTGATCCGGCCACAACTGTTCTCTTGGTTTTCCCGTCCGGCAGGATGATCTGCCGGCATGTTTCCCGCCGCACCGTTGCCTGGCAACCGTGCGGCGCTGCAGCATGAGCGCGCGCCGCAAAGCCTTATCACGCCTGGCTTGGCAAGATCTCACATAAGCAATCCGAATGTGAGGAATTCAAAAAGCTAATTTTTCTTATGAGCGCCGCAGTCGTATAAATCCAGTTCACCCAACACATCAACATCTACAACAGGGAGCCTGGAACCATGCACACTGCAACCGCCACACCCCGGCATCAGCCGGTACGCGCGTCACTGGCCGCCTTCGTCGGCACCATGATCGAATGGTATGACTTCTACATCTACGCCATGGCCTCGGCCCTGGTCTTCGGCAAGCTGTTCTTCCCGACCACCAATGGCTTCTATGGCACGCTGGCGTCCTTCGGCACGTTTGCCGTGGGCTTCCTGGCGCGTCCGCTGGGGGGCGCGGTGTTCGGCTATATCGGCGACCGCGTGGGCCGCAAGAAGTCGCTGGTGGTCACGCTGCTGATGATGGGATCGGTGACGGTCTTGATCGGCCTCTTGCCGACCTATGCCAGCATCGGCGTGTGGGCCCCGGTGGCGCTGGTGGCCTTGCGTTTCATCCAGGGCATTGCCGTGGGCGGCGAATGGGGTGGCGCGGTGCTGATGGCCAGCGAGCATTCGCCGGATCGCAGCCGCCGCACCTTCCTGGCGTCCTTCGCGCAACTGGGCAGCCCGGCCGGCCTGATCCTGGCTACGCTCATGTTCAAGCTGGTCAACGGACTGGACAATGCCGTCTTCCTCGACTGGGGCTGGCGCCTGCCCTTCCTGGTGAGCGCGCTGCTGCTGGCGGTGGGCTTTGCGATCCGCCTGTCGGTGCAGGAGTCGCCTGACTTCCTGGCCGAGCAAGCCCGTCGCGCCAGCCTGCCGGCCAAGTCTGCCAAGCCGGAGAGCGCCCCGCTGGGCGAAGTCCTGCGCGGCGCACCGGGCCTGCTGACGCTGGCCATCGGCGCCAATGTGCTGGGCATTGCCGGCTTCTACTTCACCAATACCTTCATGCTGGTCTACACCACGCAATACCTGCAATTGCAGCGCGCGCTGGTGCTCAACTGTCTCCTGGTGGTCTCGGTGATGCAGTTCTTCATCACGCCGCTGGCCGCCTACCTGGCGCGGCGCATCGGCAACCATCGCTTCCTGGTCCGTGTGGCGGCGCTGTCGGTGGTATCGCCCTATGCGATGTTCTGGCTGGTGGACATGGGCTCGCTGACCACGGTCACCCTCGGCGTGGGCGTGGCGGTGCTCTTCATCGGTGCCTACTACGCGGTCATCGCCGGCTTCGTCAGCGAAGCCTTCCCGACCCGCATCCGCTACACCGGCATCTCCATGGCCTACCAGGTCTCTGGGGCGATCTTCGGTGGCTTGACGCCGCTGCTGGGCACGGTGCTGGCCGAGAAATTCCAGGGCCACTGGTGGCCGCTGGCGCTGCTGTTCTCGGGCATCTCGCTGCTGTCCATGCTGTCGGTGTCGCGCCTGGGCGCGCAGCACGACCGCCTGGTGGCGCCGTCCGCACGCGCGCAGGAGGTCTGATGAAAACCTTTTACCATCCCGACCAGAAACTGCACCACCCGCAAAGCTACTACTCGCGCGGCAAGATGCGCGTGCCCCAGGAAGTCCCGCAACGCCTGGATGAGCTGGCCGCCATCGCCACCCGCCTGGGCTTCGACGTACAAGCTCCGCCAGACGCCGGCGCGGCGCCCATCGGCGCGGTGCATGCGCTGGATTACCTGCAGTTCCTGCAGGATGCCCATGCGCAATGGAAGGGCCTGCCCGACGACTGGGGCGACGAGGTGGTCTCCAACATCTTCGTGCGTTCGCCCAATCCCCTGCGTGGCGTGCTGGCCAAGGCGGCGCACTACCTGGCCGACGGCAGCTGCCCGGTGGGGCCACAGACCTGGCAGTCGGCCTACTGGTCGGCGCAATGCGCCATCGCCGGGGCCCAGGCCCTGCTCGATGGCGAGCGCCACGCCTATGCGCTGTGCCGTCCACCCGGCCACCATGCGCGGCGCGACGCCGCCGGCGGCTTCTGCTATCTCAACAATGCCGCCATCGCCGCGCAGATGCTGAGCCAGCGCCATCGGCGCGTGCTGGTGCTCGATACCGACATGCACCACGGCCAGGGCATCCAGGAGATCTTCTACGAGCGGCGCGATGTGATGTACGTCTCCATCCACGGCGACCCGGAGAATTTCTATCCGGTCGTGGCCGGTTTCGAGGACGAGCGTGGCAGCGGCGAGGGGCATGGCTACAACCTCAACCTGCCCATGCCGCATGGCGCACCGGAGTCGGTCTTCTTCGACCGGCTGGCGCAGGCCTGTCGTGCCATCACCCTGTACCAGCCCGATGTGCTGGTGCTGAGCCTGGGCTTCGACATCTTCGAGAAGGATCCACAGGCGGTGGCGGGCGTGAGCGCGGCCGGCTTCGAGCGGCTGGGACGCGCCGTGGGGGCCTTCGGGCTGCCCACGCTGGTGGTACAGGAAGGCGGTTACTATATCGCCGGGTTGCAAGACAATGCGGCGCGCTTCTTCGCCGGATTGGCGCATCCCTGACCTGGCCCACCTACCCTACGCCCGCCCATGAACGCCGACCCCGCCAGCCCCCGCCAGCTCCTTCCCGCACCCGCGGCGCTCTCTTCCGAACGCATGGACTGGAACCTCCTGCGCACCTTCATGTTCGTGGTGCAGGAACGCGGGGTCGGCCGCGCCGCCGCCACGCTGTGCCTGAGCCAGCCGGCGGTGAGCCAGGCGCTACGGCGGCTGGAGGAGACCGTGGGCGGGGTGCTGCTGCACCGGCGTCATGGCGAGTTCCGGCTCACTCCGCTGGGCGAGGAGATCTATGCCGTGGCCCGCGAGATGTATGGCATGGTGGCGCGCATCGATGGCGCCGCCGGCCAGGCTGGCGAGGATGTGGCGGGCAGCCTGCGGCTGTTGCTGATGAGCCGGGTGCAGAGCGCGGCCTATGATGATTTCCTGGCGCACTTCCATCGCCGCTATCCGCGCGTGGAATTCCGCATCGAGGTCATGCAGAGCGCCGCCATCCTCGATACCCTGGCCAAGGGCAGCAGCGCGCTCGGGCTATGCCTGTGCCGTAAGCCCGTGGACAAGCTGGAGCGCCTGCTGTTCCTGCGGCATCGCTACGTGATCGTGTGCGGCCGCCATCATCCCCTGTTCGGCCAGCGCAACGTCAGCATGGCCGAGCTGCTGGTGCAGAACTTCGTCTGCTTCGCCAGCGACCAGTTGGGCGACACGCTCTCGCCGCTGACCGTGTTCCGCGACCAGCAGGGCTTTACCGGCCACATCGCCGGCACCTCGCCGCATGTGGAAGAAATCCGCCGCATGGTGGTGGCCGGCGTGGGCCTGAGTTTCCTGCCCGAGCACCTGATCCGCCAGGACGTGGCCGACGGCCAGCTGAAGGTCTTGCCGCTGGGTGGCCCGGTGGCCGAAATCGATGTCTTCCTGACCTGGCATCGCCAGCGCAAGCTGTCGGTGCCGGAGCAGGCTTTCCTGGCATCCTTCGAGCGCTTCCTGCAACGCGTGCCGCTGGAGGCGCGCACGGCCTGAAGCCGCACCCGCTCAGCTACGCAGCTCGCCACCGGCAATGCGAAACACCCCGACCGCGCTGGCCAGTTCCCGTGCCTGCTGCTGCAAGGCCGCCGCAGCTGCGCTGGCCTGCTCCACCAGGGCGGCATTCTGCTGCGTGCCCTGGTCGATCCTGGCCACGGCCAAATGGATCTGTTCGATACCCTGACGTTGCGCATGACTGCTGTCGGCGATTGCGGCCACGATCTGGCTGACCTCGCCAATGCTGCCGGTGATGCGCAGCATGGTGGTACCGGCCTCGCGCACCAGGCGGCTGCCGGTATCAACCTTGTCGACGGTGTCGCCGATGAGCCCCTTGATCTCGTGCGCGGCAGTGGCCGAGCGCTGTGCCAGCGTGCGCACCTCGGCGGCGACCACGGCAAAACCACGCCCCTGCTCGCCGGCACGCGCCGCTTCCACCGCTGCGTTCAGGGCCAGGATATTGGTCTGGAAGGCGATGCTGTCGATCACCGTGATGATCTCGACGATCTCGCGCGAGGCACCATCGATGGCGCGCATGGTATCGATCACCTGGCTGACCGCACGCTGGCCGTCGGCCACCACCCCGGCGGCCTGCTGCGCCATGCCATTGGCCTGCTGCGCGGCCTCGGCGTTCTGGCGCACGGCCTCGGTGAGCCTGGCCATGGAAGCGGCGGTCTCTTCCAGCGAGGCGGCCTGGATCTCGGTGCGCTGCGACAGGTCGCGGTTGCCGTTGCCGATCTCGGCCGAGGCGGTGGCGATGGCGTCGGTGCTGTGGCGCACCTTGGAAACGATATGGACCAGGTTGGCATGCATGGTCGCCAGCGCCTGCATCAGCTTGCCGGTCTCATTGTTGCCGGCCACGCCGATAGGATGGCCCAGATCGCCATCGGCCACACGCACGGCGATGTTGACGGCCTGCTGCAGGGGATGCGAGATGGCCCGCACCAGCAGCACCGCCATGAGCAGCGCAAACAGCAGGCCAGCGCCCATGGCCGCCACGCAGGCGACGAAGACGATGCGGTAGCGCTGCTGCGAGCGGGCATAGATGGCCTCGCCGCGTTCGCGCTGCAAGGCGATCAGGCGTGTCATCGGGACGCTGGCGCGGGCATGCAGGGGCGCCACGTTCTGGCTGTAGAGTTCGCTGGCGCCGGGGATGTTGAAAGCCGCCACCGCATCCATGGCCGGCAGCACACCCTGCTTCTTGAGCTGCGCGTAGGCTTGCGTGAACTGCGTGGCCAGCTGGCGTTCCTGCTCATCCTCCAGCACGGCCTGGGTGGCCTGCCAGGCCTGCTCGCCCTCCTTCAGGGCCAGCTGCAGCGCCTGCATCTCGGCGGCCACGTCGGCCGGGTCGAGGATGGCGGCGGCAATGCCGGAGCGGCTGCGGTCCAGCGCTGCCATCACCTGCGCGAGCTGTTGCATGGGCAAGAGGCGCTGCGCATACATGGCGCGCAGCTCCGCATTGCTGCCCGACAGGCTCCACAGGCCCAGCAGACCGAGCGATAGCAGCAGTGCCGACAGAAACCCCATGCCCCAGACCAGGCCAGCCCTGATCGTCAAGTCACGTCCCATCCCTTCCCTCCCGTTGGTGATAGCGCAAAAAAAACGGGCCGCGGCTTGCGCCACGACCCGCAAAGCACGCGGCTGCCATCATGCAGCGCGGCCACCCAGATAAAGCTCCCTGACCTGGGGATCGTTCATCAGCTCCCCGGCCCGCCCCGTCAATGCCACCGTCCCCATGGACAGCACATAGGCGCGGTCCGAAATGCGCAGGGCTTCCATGGCGTTCTGTTCGACCATGAGGATGGTCACCTGCTCCTGGCTGCGCACGGTGCGAATGGCCTCAAAGACCTCCAGCAAGACCTTCGGTGACAACCCCGCAGAAGGTTCGTCCAGCAGCAGCAGGCGCGGACGCGGCATCAGCGCGCGTGCCAGCGCCAGGATCTGGCGCTCGCCGCCCGACAGCGATGCCGCCGGCGCATTGAACTTGCGACCCAGCACGGGATAGGCCGCGCACAATTCCTCCATGCGCTCGCGGGCCTCCTGGCGCGCCATGTAATGGCCGCCGACCTGCAGGTTCTCGCGCACCGACAGCGCCGCGAAGACGTTCTCGGTCTGCGGCACGAAGCCGATGCCGCTGTGACGGATCTTGTGGTGTACCGGCAGGGTCGAGACATCCTTGCCCTGTAGCAGGATGCTGCCCTGGCGCGGCTTGAGGAAGCCGGCGATGGTCTTGAGCAGGGTGGACTTGCCGCAGCCATTAGGGCCCAGCAGGGTGATGATCTCGGCATGTTCGGCGCACAGCGTCATGCCCTTGAGGATATCGACCTCGGCGCTGTAGCCGGCCACCAGCTTGTCGATGACGATCATTGTGCGGCCTCCATGGTATTGCCCTGTTCTTGCGCACCGCCGCCCAGGTAGGCTTGCAGCACGCGCTCGTTGGATGAGAGTTCCTGCGGTGCGCAGCTGGCCACGATATGGCCGCGGTCCAGCACGATGCAGCGACTGCAGACCTCACGGATGAAGTGCATGTCGTGTTCGACGATGACGATGGTCATGCCTTGCGCATTGAGGCGGCGCAGGGCTTGCACGATGTCATTGCGCAGGTTGGGATGCACGCCCGCCGTGGGCTCGTCGAGCATGAGCAGTTGCGGGTCGCCCATGAGCGCGCAGACGATGCCCAGCAGCTTCTTCTGCCCGCCCGACAGCGCCGAGGCCGGCAGGTCGCGCACATGGCTGAGCAGCAGTTCATGCAACAACCGGGTGGCTTTCTCGCGGGCGGCGGCTTCGGCGGCGCGCACGCCGCGGCTCTCGACCAGGGTTTCCCAGAAGCCGTGATGGGTCGTGGCGGCGGCCATGGCTAGCTCGATGACCGACATCTTCTCGGGCATCGAGGGCAGCTGGAAGGTCCGGGCCACGCCGCGCGCGACGATGCGGTGCGCGCTCAGGCGGCCGATCTCCTGCTGGCGGTAGCGCACCGACCCGCTGTCGATGGCTTCGAAGCCGCTGATGGTGTTGAGCAGCGTGCTCTTGCCGGAGCCGTTGGGGCCGAGCAGGCCGACGATCTCGCCGGCGCCGATGGTGAAGCTGACGTCCTGCAGCACGCGGTTGCCGCCGAAGGCCTTGGCCAGCGAGGCGACCTCCAGCAGGGCTGGGGTTGGAGTGGGGGCTGGCACGCTGGTCATTGAATCTTCCTCAGTTTTTCGGGGATCAGGCCCTGGCTGCGCCACAGCAGCGAGAGCAACAGGATCAGGCCGATCAGGCCGATGCGCAGGGCGCCGGCAAGGTCCGAGCCGAAGTGCAGGCTGTCCTTGGCGAACGGCACCAGGCAATAGGCCGCCTGCACCAGCAGCACGCCGGTGATGACGCCCACGGTATTGCCCATGCCGCCGATCATCAGCATGGTCCACAGCATGAAGGTCTCGGAGGCCAGCATGTAGTCGGGGCCGACGAAGCTCATGTAGTGCGCATAGAGCGAGCCGGCGATGGCGGTGATGGCGGCGCCGGCCATGATGGCGCGTGACTTCAGCGCAAGCAGGTCGTAACCCATGCAGGCGGCCAGCTTGGGTTCCTCGCGCATGAGCCGCAGGGCGCGACCAAAACGGCCATCGCCCAGGCGCTGGCTGGCCAGTGCCAGCAGCGCCAGCAGGGCCAGCACCAGGGCCAGGAAGCCCAGCGCGCCCCAGGGACGGGGCAGCTCACCCAGCGGGAAGGCAATCGCGCTGATGCCCTGGGCGCCACCGGTGAGCCAGTCTTCGTTGGTGGCAACGGTGCGCAGGATCTCGGCGATGGCCAGGGTGGCGATGCCCCAGTAGTCGGCGCCGAGCTGTCGCCCCAGGCGGGCGATGCACCAGCCCAGCACGATGGCGAGCAGCACGCCCACGCCCGCCCCCACCAGCGCCGGATAGCCCGCCGCCGTGAGGATGCCGGTGGCATAGGCGCCGATGCCGGCAAAGGCGATGTGACCAAAATTGAGCAGGCCCGCATAACCGGCCTGCAGGTTCAGGCCCAGCGCCATGATGGCGTAGATGCCGGCGATGGTCAGGGAAAAGATCAGGAAATCAGACACGACGCACCTCGCGGTCGAACAGGCCGTAGGGCTTGAACAGCAAGGCCAGCAGCAGGATGAGGAAGGAAGCGGCACTGATATAGGCCACCGGCAGGAACGCCACCGGCTTGCCCAGCAGCCAGCCGAGGTTGAGATTGGTGACCACGGTCTCGGTCAGTGCGATCAGGAAGGCACCGGCCACCGCGCCCAGCGGATTGCCCAGCCCGCCCAGGATGGCGGCGGCAAACACCGGCAGCAGCATGTCGTAGCCCAGGTTGACGTGGGCGCCGCTGGTCATGGCCAGCATGCTGCCGCCCAGCGCGGCCAGGGCGCCGCTGCTGAAGTTGACCAGGCGGGTGATGTTCTCGGCGTTCAGGCCGGAGGCAGCGGCCAATGCGCGATTGCACGACAGCGCGCGCATCGCGCGGCCGGTACGGGTGTAGAACAGCAGGGCAGAAAACAGCACCAGCAGCAGGACCGTGGTGGCCAGTGCATAGAGCTGGGTATGGCCAATACGCACCTCGCCGATCTGCAGGGGCGCCGTCAGCGGCAGCTT
Source organism: Herbaspirillum sp. NPDC087042 (assembly GCF_044745245.1). Lineage (NCBI taxonomy): Bacteria > Pseudomonadati > Pseudomonadota > Betaproteobacteria > Burkholderiales > Oxalobacteraceae > Herbaspirillum > Herbaspirillum sp. NPDC087042. The sequence goes on from NZ_JBIUZW010000006.1 coordinate 205,594, forward strand.
GAACATCAGCGGGAAGGAGCCGGACAGGCCCAGCGTGACGGCCACCATCAGCATGGCCAGCGCCAGCGAGCCGATCATGGTGATGGCCGGGCCGGACTGCAGCAGGCGGCGGAACACCAGCAGGTGCAGCACCAGCGTGAGCACGCCCACGGCGCAACAGGAGAACAGGATCGCCAGTACCATCGGCAAGCCGGCAGCGTGGAAGAAATAACTCAGATAAGCCCCCAGCATGGCATATTGCACATGCGCGATATTGGGAAACTTCACCAGTCCATACACCAGCGACAGACCCAGCGCGACCAGCGCCAGGTCCGAGGTGCGGACCAGTGTGTCAATCAGGAATTGGAACATCGGGAAACTCCGGGAATTGCAGGGCGGACCGTCACCATCGGCGGCGGCCCGTACAGCGGGGCAAGGCAGAGGCAGCGCCATCACATGGCACCGCCCCGCGCCTGCGACTTAGCGTGGTACGACCTTGCCGTCGAACTTGAGGCGGGCATAGGGCGGATCCTGGCGCTGGCGGTCGGCATCGAAGCTGATGGCGCCGGTCACGCCGGGATAGGCGCGGCCGATCTCCTTGAGGGCGGCGGCGACCTCGGCCGGATTGACCGACCTGGCCTTGTTGATGGCAGCGGCCGTCATCATCACCGCGTCATAGGCGTAGCCGGTATAGGAGGTCTTCATGCCTTCCTTGTAGCGGGCACGGAAGGCCTCGGCATAGGCGCGACCGGCCGGGCCATCGACCGAACCCACCTCCATGCCCAGCTGGCCGTTGGCGATCTCGGGTGGCGTGTCGGACAGGCACATCGACAGCAGGATGCCGTACCAGGGTGTCTTGCGCAGACCCAGCTCGAAGGCTTCGCGGTTGATGATGGCCGACTCCTGGCCGTAGGCGGTATAGATGTAGGCATCCGGTGCGCTGCGGGCAATCTGCTGCAGTTCGCGGCGATAGGTGGATTGGCCGGCGGTGTAGAGCACTTCGGTGACGACCTGGCCACCGAGTTTTTCGAACTCTTCCTTGAAGCCGTGCGCCACGCCCTGGCCATAGGCATTGTTGGGGGCGATCATGGCGACCTTGCGATAGCCCAGCGCCCAGGTGTCGGCCGCCGAGAAACGGTTGCCGAAGTTTTCCAGGCCGATCAGGTTGAAGGAAGTCGCGCCGATGTCGCGGATCTTGATGCTGGTGCTGGCGATGTTGATGTGGACCGCGCCTTCCTTGACCAGGTATTGGCCCAGCGGGATGCTGATACCCGACGAGTACTCGCCGATCACCACCGGCACCTTGTCCACCGACACCAGCTTGCGGGCCGCATTGAGGGCCGTGGTCGGATTGCCGCCGGAGTCCTCGATGATGACCGAGAACTTCTTGCCCAGCACACCCCCCTGGCTGTTGACCTTGTCCACCGCCAGATCCACGGCGCGACGCACGTCCTCGCCCACGGTGGCATTGGCGCCGGTCAGCGACAGCACCGCCCCCATCTGCACGGTCTGCTGCGCCATCGCGCCGGCCGTCACCGTGCAGGCCGCCAAGGCCATCCAGGTGGCCGCATTGATCCTGATCCTCATTGCTCACTCCTCTTTAAGAAAAAAAAGACACAGCCTCCCCTGGCAGCGCTGCTGCCGGCTCGGCCCCGCTTGCGGGAATTGCCGGCAACCGGCCGGCGACGGACCTTCTATTGCGCCTGCTTTATTTATTCATGTACGCATAGGTGTAGTCGTGCGGCGCCGCCGAGGTTTCCTTGACGGTGCGTGGCGAGACCCAGCGCAACAGGTTCAGCGCCGACCCGGCCTTGTCGTTGGTGCCGCTGCGGCGCGCACCGCCGAAGGGCTGCTGGCCGACCACGGCGCCGGTGGGCTTGTCGTTGATATAGAAATTGCCGGCCGCGAAGCGCAGCGCCTGGCCGGCCTGCAGGATGGCCGCGCGCTCGGTGGCGAAGACCGCGCCGGTCAGGGCATAGGGGCTGGTGCCGTCGACCAGCTGCAAGACCTCGTCCCACTGGCTGTCCTGGTAGACGTAGATCGCCAGCACCGGGCCAAAGATCTCGTTTTCCATCAGCGCATGGCGGGGGTCCTTGACTTCGATGACGGTGGGCTCGATGAAGTAGCCGGTCTTGTCGTCGCACTTGCCACCCACCAGCACCTCCACATTGGCATCTTCGCGGGCACGGTAGAGGTAGGTGCGGATGCGGTCGAAGGCGCGCTTGTCGATGACCGCCCCCATGAAGTTGCCGAAGTCGCAGACGTCCCCCATCTTGATCGACTTCACCATCGCCAGCACGCGCGACTTGACGGCCGGCCACAACGATGCCGGCACATAGGCGCGCGAGGCGGCGCTGCATTTCTGTCCCTGGTATTCGAAGGCGCCACGCACCAGCGCCACGGCCAGGGCATCGACGTCGGCCGAGCGGTGCGCCAGCACGAAGTCCTTGCCACCGGTTTCGCCGACCAGGCGTGGATAGCTGCGGTAGCGCGAGATATTGCGGCCGACCTCGCTCCACATGGTGTCGAAGACGGCGGTGGAGCCGGTGAAGTGCACACCGGCCAGCGCCGGGTGGCTTAAGGCGACGTTGCTGATCTCGACCGGATCGCCCGGCACGAAGTTGATGACGCCCGGCGGCAGGCCGGCCGCTTCCAGCAATTCCATGAAGAGATAGTTCGACAGCGCGGCGGTGGCGGCCGGCTTCCACAGCACGGTATTGCCCATCAGCGCCGGGGCGATCGCCAGGTTGCCGCCGATGGCGGTGAAATTGAAGGGCGTGACGGCGTAGACGAAACCTTCCAGCGGCCGGTATTCGCTGCGGTTGCGCACACCCGGTGCGTGCTGCGGCTGCATCTGCGCGATATCGTGGGCGAACTGCACGTTGAAGCGCAGGAAGTCGATCAGCTCGCAGGCCGAATCGATCTCGGCCTGGTAACAGGTCTTGCTCTGGCCCAGCATGGTGGCAGCGTTCATGCGCGCGCGCCAGGGTCCGGCCAGCAGGTCCGCCGCCTTCAGGAAGACCGCCGAGCGCTCCTGCAGTGACCAGGCGCTCCACTCGCGCTGCGCCGCCAGCGCCGCATCGACCGCGGCCACCACGCTCTGGCGGTCGGCGTGATACAGGTTGGCGAGCACGCGCTCGTGCTCGTGCGGGGCACGCACGGCGGTGGCGGTGCTGCCATGGATGCGCTCGCCATTGATCACGGCCGGCAGATCCCGGCAGGCATTCTTCTGCGCCAGCAGCTCGGCACGCAGCAACTCACGTTCGGCGCTGCGCGGGGCGTAATTCAGGACGGGCTCGTTGGCGGTCATTGGATATGAAGTATTCATAAATATATTCAAAACAATACAGATTGGATCCAGTTACAAATAATTGGATCCAGTCTATCAGAGGAAAAGTTGAGGCACAATGGGAAGTTTTGAGAACGCAGATTCCGTGGAACGCACGCAGTGCCACAGGGCAATACCGGAGGCGGGAAGAACGCGAGAGTGGCGGGCCGATCGGGCCGGCACTTCAGGCGCCAGGCCGCTTCCGGGCGGAAGCGGGATCCTTGACGATATAAGAATTCATTGATGGCAACGCAAACAAGCCCGGCCAAGGCCGAACGCGGTCTCCCGCAAATCATCCGCGACCAGTTGCGTGACGAGATCCTCAACGGCAGCCTGGCCAGCGGCACCCAGCTGCGCCAGGATGCCCTGGCAGAACGCTTCAATACCAGCCGCCTGCCGGTACGCGAGGCCTTGCGCCAGCTGGAGTCGGAGGGATTGATCACCTACCAGCGCAATCGCGGCGCCGTCGTCGCCGGGATGGACGTGACCCAGTTGTGCGAGATGATGGATATCCGCATCGCGCTGGAATGCCATGCGGCCAAGATTGCCGTGCCCAACATGGTGCAGCGGGATATCGCGCAGTTGCAGGAGATCCTGGATCTGTACAACGCCTCGGAGTCGGTGGCCGAATGGGCCGAGTACAACCGCCGCTTCCACCTGGCCCTGTGCGCGCCGTCCAACAACACCAAGCTGCGGCGGCTGATCGAGGAGTTCTGCCTGAACACCGATCGCTACACGCACGAGATGATGTCGCTGGCCACCGGCAAGGACGCCCCGCAGCACGATCACTTCGAGATCCTGGAAGCCTGCAAGCAGCGCGATGCCGCCCGGGTGGCGGCACTGCTGGAGCGGCACATCCAGGAAACCAAGAACAACCTGCTGGCCACCGACCGTCTCAAGCGCGAGGGCGTGGCCCAGGCCTGACCAGGCCGGGCGGCCTGGCAGTTGTTGCCGCCGGGTTCAGTTCAGGAGTCAGGCGCGTCCGTCGCGGCGGGCCTGCATCTTCTCCAGCAGGGCCTGGCGCACGGCCGGCCATTCGTCGTCGATGATGGAAAAACGTACCGAGTCGCGCCTGCGTCCATCGGGCATGATGCGCTCGCGCCGCACGATCCCCTCCTGCTGCGCGCCGATGCGCAGGATGGCCGCGCGCGAACGTTCGTTGAGCACATCGGTGGTGAATTGCACGCGCACGCATTGCAGCACCTCGAACGCATATTGCAGCAGCAGGAACTTGGCCTCGGTATTGACGCCGCTCTGCTGTACCGACTGCGCCAGCCAGGTATGGCCGATCTCCAGCTTGCGGTTGGCCGCATCCATCTTCCAGTAGCGGGTCGTCCCCAGCACCTTGCCGCTGTCACGCGCCACGATCACGAAGGGCATGACCTTGCCGCTGGCGCGACCGTCAAGGGCGGTCGCGATGTAGGCATCGATGTTGTGCTCGCCGGGGACGACGGTGAAGGTCATGTTCCAGAGCTCGCCATCGGCGGCAGCCGCCAGCAAACCCTCGCGATGCTGGGCTTGCAGGGGATGCAGTTCGACCAGATGGCCGCTGAGGGTGGGTTGGGGCTGGTGGAAGGCGGACATGGGTTCCTTGCAGGCGGGGGAGGAACGCCATCATGCCGCATCGCACCGGAGATGGCGACACACAGATTGCCGGGATGCGCGGCGTAACAGCACGACAGCCCTGCAACGCGTTGCGAATGCAGGCGGCCCAACCGGATCTGGATCTACGCTAGGACGAAGCCGCCATCCTGGCGCGCAAATCCTCGGTGGTACTGCCCTGCCCGTCCGGCTGCCAGCCGGGTGGCCTGTACAGGTAGGCCAGGCGCGTGCGCCAGCTGTTCGCCCGTGCCATATCGGCCAGCAAGGACTTCCATTGCGAGAATTCAAGGGTCAGCAGATCGCGGGAGGCGGTCTGCCCGACCAATCCATAGCGGCAAGGCAGATCCGGACGCTGCGCCCGGTAGGTGCCGAAGAGGCGATCGAAAATGATCAGCACACCGCCGTAGTTGCAATCCAGGTAGTCCAGGTTGCAGGCGTGATGGACACGGTGCGCCGAGGGCGTATTGAGGATCCACTCCAGCGGCCCCAGGCGGGGTATCCAGGTGGCATGCAACCAGAACTGGTAGATCAGGTTCAGCGACAGCAGCATCAGCACGATCTTGGGTGGCATGCCAAGCAGGGGCGCCAGCATGAAGAAGAGCAGCGAGCCCGTCAGGCGGCCGGTCCAGCCGAAGCGATAGGCGGCCGAAAGATTGAGCTGCTCGGGAGAATGATGCACGGCATGCGTACACCAGAACCAGCGCACACGGTGCGCCGCGCGGTGGTACCAGTAGTAGCACAGTTCCTGCCCCAGGAAGCAGGCCAGCCATCCGTGCCAGTCCGTTAGCGGCAAGGTCCACAGGCGGTGTTGCCAGAACCAGTCCATGGCCTGCGTCCAGAAGGCCAGCGGCAGCAGCCAGCGCAAGGGATATTCCCGGACCAGGAAATCAGCCAGGGACATGCCTGCCGCATGCCAGTCGTAGTTGCGCCACCCGCGCAACGCAGAAAGTACCAGCGCTTCCAGCAAGGAAGCGCCGAGTACCACGAGCATCGACCATTTCAGGATGACCAACAGGATGTCCATGACGACCCCGAGGGAAAGACGGACCAGGCTTGCATCAGGATGATCGGGCAAGGATACACGATGCCCGCCCCGTCCACCTCCCTGTGGTGCTCAGGTCCGCTTCAGAAATGCGCGCCCGCCGCCACCGGTGCGCCACCACCACGGGGGCCGTAGCGCAGGGTCAGCAGGGTGCCCAGGGTCATGGTGATGACCGCGAAGATCGGCCCCCCCAGCGCGCCCACATGGTCCACCATCAGGCCGCCACCGATGGCGCCGCTGGCGATGGCGATCTGGAAGGCAGCCACCAGCAGGCCCCCGGCTCCTTCTGCATGATCCGGCGCGGCACGCACGATCCAGGTCTGGAATCCCACCGGGAAGGCGCCAAAGGCAAAGCCCCACAGCGTAATGGCCACTGCCGCCACCACCGGAGAACTGCCCGCCACCCACAGGGAGGCCGCCAGCAGGGCGATCAGGCCGCCGCCGGCGACGATGGCATAGCGCTCGCTGCGCTCGGCGATGAAGCCGCCGGCAAAGTTGCCGAAGAAACCGCCCACGCCATAGCCCAGCAGCACCGCCGAGATGGTGGAGACCGACATATGGGTGATCTGCTCCATCAGCGGGCGGATGTAGGTGAAGCCGGCAAAGTGACCCGACACCACCAGCAGCACCGCCAGCAGGGCCACGCGCACATCGGTGCGACCAAGCAGCTCGGAGAGCACCTTGAGGCTGGGATGATCCTTGGGCGGCAACCTGGGAATGGCCACCAGCTGGATGGCGATGGCCACCAGGCTGACCACGCCGGCGGCCACGAAGGCACTGCGCCAGCCCCACAGGTTGCCCATGTAGGCGCCCACCGGGGCGGCACAGACGGTGGCCACCGAGACGCCTGTCAGGATCAGCGACATGGCGCGTGCAAACAGGCGCTCCGGCACCAGGCGCATGGCCAGCGCGGCGGCCATCGACCAGAAGCCGCCCAGCGCCACGCCCAGCATCACCCGCGCCACCAGCAGCACCGGCAGGCTGCCGGCCGTGACGGCCAGGATGTTGGAGAGCAGCAAGAGCAGCGACAGCATCACGATCACGCGCTTGCGGTCGATGTTGCGGGTCAGCAGCGGAATGGTGGGCGCGGCGATGGCGCCGACGATGGCGGTGGCCGTGACGGCCTGGCCGGCGGCGCCGTCGGAGACACCCAGGTCGGTGGCGATGGCCGTCAGCAGGCTGGCCGGCAGGAATTCCGCCGTGACCAGGCTGAAGACGCCCAGCGCCAGGCTGGCGATGCCGCCCCAGTTGGCGTGCGACTCGTGAAGCGGGGCCGCAGGCTGCGGGCGGCTGGCTGCCGTGGCCGTATCGGCCTCTGGCGCGTCGATGCAGCTAAGCTCGGACATGGAAAACCTCTTGATGACATGGGAACCGCAGTCTATGGTTAAATACCAGGACTTTCCATGCCCATATTTCGCAATTAGATGACTATTCGTCCAAACCTGAGCGAACCCGCCCCCACGGAGGCTGCCATGCGCAAACCCGACGGCATCGACCCGTTGACCGAGATCCTGCTGGGCCTGCGCCTGGATGGCGTGGAATATGCCCGCTACGTGCTGCATGAACCCTGGGCGGTGGCCTTCCCGGCGCGGCGCGAGGCGAGCTTTCATTTCGTCGCCCAGGGCAGTTGCTGGATGCAGGTCGGGCGGGATGAATGGATGCAGCTCAATACCGGCGACGCCCTGCTGTTGCCGCGCGGATCGCGCCACGTGCTGGCCAGCGCCCCGGAACTGCCGGCCATGGAAATCAGCCGCCTGGCGCGCAAGGCCGTGGCCGAGAACCTCTACCTGGTCGATGACAGTGCCCCCAGCGGAGCCATCGGCGTGGCGCCGCCCTCGCATGTGCTGTTCTCGGGCACCATGCGCTTCAACCTGGACCCGCTGCATCCGCTGCTGATGATGATGCCCGAGGCCATGCGTGCCTGCGATCTGGCGCAACGCGATCCGGCCGTGCTGCCCCTGCTGGACGCCATGGAGCGTGAAGTGGCGCTCAACCGCATCGGCGCCTGCGGCATCCTGGCACGCCTGGCCGATGTGCTCTCGGCCAGCATCATCCGCGGCTGGGTGGAATGCGCCTGCACCGATGCCAGCGGCTGGATCGCCGCCGTGCGCTGCCCCCAGGTGGGTCGCGTGCTGGCGGCAGTGCACCAGCAGCCGGAACGCGAATGGTCGGTGGCCGAACTGGCCGCCGTGATGGGGGCCTCGCGCTCCAGCTTCATCGAGAAGTTTTCCAGCACCGTGGGGGAGACCCCGGCCAAGTACGTGGCCCGCGTGAAGATGTTCCAGGCGCGCCACTGGATCGCCCGCGAGGGCTTGCGCGTGGCGGTGGTGGCCAACCGCCTCGGCTATGACTCGGAAGCTTCCTTCAGCCGCGCCTTCAAGCGCATCATCGGCCATCCCCCCAGCGAGGCAAGACTGGGCTGAGGCCCTCATCGCACCCGCTCTTGCTGGGCATCAATGTTGTCGAATTAATACGATACAGTTGGCATAATATAAATCGCTATACGCCCAAATTCCCCTTCGCTATCATGGAAAAGGGGATGAAACCTTGTTCTACATGCCATCTGCGGCGTAACGAGGGGGAACAATGCAATTCGATATCGTGCATGCCTTCGGGGCAGGCGTTTATTGCGTTTTCATCGTACTTTTCCTGCTCGCCACCAGAATTCCGCGCACCAATCCAGGGGCAGGCTGGTGGGCGCTGGCCATGTGCTGCGCGCTCGTTGCGCGGGTGAGCCTGGTCTCGCTGGGCGCCGGCGCCGACCACACGCTGGCCAATGCCGTCTACGGCAGCTTCAATATCCTGGAGAAGACCTTCCTGATCACCGGCTTCGTGCGTTTCTTCGAAGTGCGGCGCAGCGTCCTCGTGGTCTACCTGGCTGCGGCGGCGACCGAGCTGTGGCTGCTGGTCGTGGAGAAGTCGGTACCGTTTCCGGTGGTCAGGAGCACGCTGTATGCCGGCGCCAATGTTTTCATCCTGGGCTACCTCGCGTGGCTGGTCGCCCGGGAAGACATCGATTGCTCGCCCCTCATCCGCAGGGTCATGAGCGCGGCCTGCGCCGCGCTGGCACTGCACTGGGCCACCGCGACGATGGTCTCCCGCTTCTATCCGGACTGGCTGCAGAATGGCTTCGTGCTGGGCACGGCCCTGGTGATGCTGCAGTACATGGCCATGCTCACGGCGATCCTGTCGGGGTTCCAGAAGCGCCTCATCAATGCCGAGACCAAGGCCCTGAAGATGGCCTTCAAGGATCCGCTGACCGGGCTCTACAACAAGCACTTCATGAACAATCTCTTCGACCAGGCGCTGCTGCTGGCGACCCGGCCGCACCACCTGGTGGCGGTGTACTACATCGACCTGGACAACTTCAAGCCGGTCAATGACCAGGCCGGTCACGCGGTCGGCGACGAAGTGCTCAAGTGCGTGGCCCAGCGCCTCAAGGAAGGTGTGCGCAGCACCGATATCTGCGCACGCCTGGGGGGCGATGAATTCACCGTGATCGCCACCCAGCTGGAACACAAGGATCAGGCGCCGGAAATCGCCAAGAAACTGCTGGCCCGCCTGGCCGCACCGATTGCCGTGGCCGGCAAGCAGTTCCAGCTCGGGGCCAGCATCGGCATCAGCCTGTATCCCCTGCACAGCAGTGACCTGTCGATGTTGCTGCAGCAGGCGGACATGGCCATGTACCACGTCAAGAGCAGCGGCAAGAGCGGTTACGAGCTCTATGTCAATGACAACACCTGAGACGCCCTGAGCGCATGCGGATCAGCCGCAGAAAAATGGCGGATCCCCTGCGGGAATCCCCCCTCGCCCTCACTGCGGCAATGTGCCCATGAAGCGCGCCAGCTCGCGCGCGTAGAAGCGGGCCATGCCGGTGGTGCCGTGGCCGCGCGTCTCGGCACTGGCGGGGATGAGCAGCAATTGCGCCCCCGGCACCTGCTGCAACGCGGCCTGCATGATGCCGGTCTCGGGTGGATTGCGCTCGTCGTCGGCGGAATTGATGGCCAGCACCGGCACCCGGATCTTCGACAGTCCCGGCGCGGCATCGTAGTCGGCCGAGGAACCCCATTGATAGATGAAGTCGTTGGCATCGGCCGTCACCGGCGCGGCCAGGCGTTCATCGACCAGCTTGTCGGCCTGGGCATGGGTGCCGGCGATGGCCTGGTAGGCCAACGTGCCGCCATTGGTGGCGAAGACGAACATGTTGTTGGCCAGGCGCAGCGAGGGCGGCTGCACGGTGTAGTTGCCGTTGTTCCAGGCCGGATCCTGGCGGATCGACTCCACCAGCATGCGCCGCATCATCCAGTTGCGGCTGGCCATTTCGGTCGGTTGCGAAGCCATCGGCACCAGGCCGTCGGCAAAGCCGGGATAGCTGCCACCCCACAGCCAGGTCTGCATGCCGCCCATGGAATTGCCGATGATCAGGCGCAGGTGCTGCACGCCCAGGCCTTCGGTGAGCATGCGGTATTGCGCCAGCACCATGTCGGCATAGTTGTATTGCGGGAAGGCCGCGCGCAGGCCGTCCGAGGGCTTGCTGGACTTGCCCACGCCGATGCCGTCGGGAATGATGATGAAGTACTTGCTGGCATCGAGCGGCTGGCCGGGGCCGAACAACTGGCCGGCGAAGTCCCTGGACAACATCGCCGCGGCCGTCTGGTAGGTGCCGTGCAATACCAGTACCGCAGGATGGCTGCGCTCGCCCAGGGTGAGGTAGTGCAGGCGCAGGTTCTCCAGCACCTGGCCGTCATGGAACTGGAAGCGCGGGGCAACCCACTCGCCTGCCACCGGCTGGGGCAGGTCGGCGGCCTGGACAATGGGCGCGGCCGGCAGCGCCAGCAAGGCGCCACAGGCAAGCAACAGGCGGGCTGCACGGCGCAGGCGGGAGGTCAGGGGCATGGCGTCTCCGGTGGGTCTTCATGGGTGATGGCAGGGGGCCGAGTATGTAACAAGTGTAAGAGATCTTGTTAAGCGTGTTACATCTCGAATTTTTTTGAGATTCTACCGGTCTATGCCCTTACCAGCCCCGGATCATCGGTGTTGACAGCGAAGATCGCGGGGCCGGCCTCTCACTCCCAGGAACAACCCATACGATCAGGACAACAATCATGAAAACTCTGCACAAGATCGCCGCCATTTCCGCAACCGCCCTCGCACTGACTGCCATGAGCGGTTGCAGCACCATGAATCAGCGTGACAAGAACACTGCCATCGGCGCCACCATCGGTGCCGTCGGCGGCGCCATCCTCACCGGTGGCAGCGGCATCGGCACCGCCGGTGGCGCCGCCGTGGGTGGCGTGATCGGTCACCAGATCGGCCGCTAAGACCAGCGCAGCCATCGTCCGGCAAGGGGCGGTCCCAAGGGGCCGCCCTTCTTGTATCTACCCTTCTTGTATCCGGCCTGCGCTATACGGCCAGGAATCCCCCATCCACCGGCACCACCGCGCCATTGAGCATGGCGGCATCGGGCGAGAGCAACATGGCGATGCTGCGCGCCACGTCCTCGGCCGAGGCGAAGCGTCCGCCGGGGTGGCGCACCATCATCGGCGCGGCCTTGGCGGGATCGCTCCAGGCGGCCTCGGCCAGCTCGGTCAGGGTGATGGTGGGCGCGACCGCATTGACGCGGATGCCATGCGGTCCCAGCTCCCTGGCCATCACCCGCGTGGCGCCTTCCAGTCCGGCCTTGGAGGCGGCATAGCACAGGTGCTCGGCAAAGCCGCGATGGCCGGCAATGGAGGTGATGTTGACGATGGCCCCGCCACCGCCGGCGGCAATGCGGGCCAGCGCAAATTGCTGGCAGGTGATCAGGGCGGCGCGCAGGTTCACGCCCATCACCGCCTCATAGCCGGCGTCGCTCATTGCCTGGGTCGATTGCAGGACATTGATGCCGGCGCTGTTGATCAGGAAGTCCGCCGTGCCGGCCTCGGCCATGGCGGCGCGAGTGGCGGCCGGGTCGATCAGGTCGACCTCGATGGTGCGTGCGCCGATCTCCTCGCGCAGGCGCGCCAGGTCGCTGGCGGTGCGCGAGAGCGCGATCACCTTGGCGCCGCGTTGCGCCATCAGGTGGGCGCAGGCGCGGCCTATGCCCTTGCCGGCGCCGGTGATGATGACCGATTGTCCTGCGAAATCCATGCTGACTCCCTGTTCAGTGCTGGCCGGCGCGGTGCGCGTCCGGTGCTTGTTTCAGTAGCGGCGCCAGGCTCTCGCGCAGCTCGCGCGCCAGTTGCTGGCTCTTGATGAAGGCCTGGTAGCGGGCCTCGTGCAAGGCACGGATGTGACCGCTGGCCGGCTCGTTGCGTCCGGCCACGCGGGACATGGCCGGCATGGCGCTGCCGAGATCGGCATGCACGCCGGCGGCGACCGCCGCCAGCATGGCCGAACCCAGCAGCACCGGTTCCGGACAGGCGGTGACTTCCACCGGCACGCCGGTGGCATCGGCCAGCAACTGGCGCGTCAGCGCATGGGTGCCGGCGCCGCCCGAGACCGAGATGCTGGCGATGTGCACGCCGCAGGCGGCCTGGGCCTCGATGATCTGGCGCAGGCCGTAGCCCAGGCTGCACAGGCCGGCCACATAGAGCGCCACCAGGCTGTCGGTATCGTGCTCCATGCCCAGTCCCAGCAGTACGGCACGCGCTTGCGGATCGGCCAGCGGCGAGCGGTTGCCGAGGAACTCCGGCACCACGTTGAGCTGGCCAGCCAGCCACACGGCATCAGAAGGATCAGCGGCCTGCGCCAGTGCCTGGCGTGCCAGCCATTGCGGCAATTCCATCTGCTCGGCCGCCGCCATGGCGCGCACCTGCGGTGCGGCCGGATGCAGCGTCAGCAGATGGTCGATGGCCGCCCCCGCCGCCGACTGCCCGCCTTCGTTCAACCACATGCCCGGCGCCATGGCGTTGTAGTACGGCCCCCAGACGCCCGGCACCAGCACCGCCTCGGCATTGCTGGTCATGGTGCAGGAGGAGGTACCGAACACGTAGGCCATGCAGGCTGCCGCATCCTCGGCGCCACCACGGGCCGCCACCGTCCCCACGCCGCCGGCATGGGCATCGATGAGACCGGCCGCCACCGCGATGCCGGGGCGCAGTTGCAATGCCTGCGCCGCTTCTGCACAGAGGCCACCGGCCAGCGGCGTGCCCGGCCAGACCACCTCCTGGCCGATGCGCGCAAACCCCTGCTCGGCCAGGTCGCCCAGACCGATACGATGGAAGTAGTCGGCATCCCAGCGGCCTTCATGGGCCAGGTAGGTCCACTTGCAGGTCACGGTGCAGGACGAACGCTGCAACGAGCCGGTCGCCTTCCAGGTCAGGAAATCGGTGAGGTCGAAAAAGTGCGCGGCGCTGGCGTAGACTGCCGGCAGGTTTTCCTTCAGCCAGAGCAGCTTGGGCGTTTCCATCTCCGGCGAGATCACGCCGCCCACATAGGACAGCACCGCGTGACCTCCGGCATTGATGCGCTGCGCCTGCTCCAGCGCCCGGTGATCCATCCAGACCATGACATCGCGTTCCGGATGGGCCGGGTCGCCCACGCCACCCTGCGCACCCTGCACCACCAGCGAACAGGTGGCATCCACGCCCAGCCCCACCACCCTGGCCGGATCGATGTCGGCGGCCCGCACCGCGGCGCGCACGGCATGGCAGACCGCGTCCCAGATCTGGGCACTGGATTGCTCCACGCGGGCACGCCGCTCGTCGCGGTACACCTCGATCTCATGTTTCGCGCTGGCCAGCAACTGGCCGCTGCCGTCAAATACGCCAGCCCGGGCCGAGCCGGTGCCGACATCGATGCCGATCAGATAGGTCTCCATCTTTCCTCGCTGGATGTGTTGGTCTGCGCCTGCCGTTTCTGCTTTCGTTCCTGCTTCCGCTTGCTTACACGCGGTCGAAGTTGGTAGGCAGCACCAGCATATCGCGGATGGTGACGTTGCGGTTACGGGTCAGGATGTACTCGACCGCGTCGGCCACCTCGCCAGGTTCGATGAGGCTGCCGGACTCCTTGGCAATGCGCAGGTTCTCCTCCGGCCAGTCGGCCAGCAGGGCCGAGATCACCGGCCCCGGCGAGACCTGCGCCACACGGATGCCATGCGGGATCATCTGGCGCCGCATGGTCTGCACGAAGCAGGTGATGGCCCACTTGGAACCGGCATAGACCGGCTCCCAGTAGGTCGGGAAGTGCCCCGCCACGGAGCAGGTGACGACGATGTCGCCGGTCTTGCGCGCGATCATGTGGGGCGCGACCGCGTGCACGTTCTTCATGACCGCATTGACGTTGAGGTTCAGCATCTTGTCGATGGCCTCGGCGCTGGTATCGACCAGGTCACCACCGATGTAGGTACCGGCATTGCAGTAGAGGATGTCGATGTGATCGACCCGGGCCAGGATCTCCGGCACCATGGCCGCGCAGCTGTCGGCGTCGAGCAGGTTGGTCACCTGCGCGATGGCACGGGAACCGAGGCGCGCCACCAGGGTGTCGAGGGCGCTGGCGTTCCAGTCCACCATGACCACGGTGGCGCCCAGGGACAACAGTTTTTCGGTCGTGGCCAGGCCGATGCCGGAGGCGGCGCCGGTGATGACGGCGATCTTGCCGTCCAGGGATTGCGTCATGCTGTATCTCCTTGTGGATAAGAAAAGTGGAAGAGGCCGAAAAGACTCAGCGCCATTCCCGTGCGATATAGATGGCCAGCAGGATGATGAAACCGCGAATGATGTCCTGCAGGTAGGGATTGATGCCCATCAGGTTCAGGCCGTTGTTGAGGATGCCCAGCAGCACCGCACCGATCAGCGTGCCGATGACCAAGCCGCGCCCCCCGGCGATGGCGGTGCCGCCCAGCACTACGGCGGCGATGGCATCGAGTTCGAAGCCCACGCCGGCATTGGGCTGGCCCGACATCAGGCGGCCCGTCAGGATGATCGCCGCCAGCCCCGAGGTCAGGCCGGAGATGGCATAGACCGCCAGCTTGATGCGCGTCGTCTTCACACCCGACAGGCGGGCGGCCATCTCGTTGCCGCCGATGGCGTAGACGTGGCGGCCGAAGGGCGTCCTCTGCAGCAGCACCCAGGCCAGTGCATAGACCACCAGCATCAGGATCACCGGCGCCGGGATGATGCCGATGCGGCCCACCCCGAACCAGGCAATCCAGGCCGGCAAACCCGAGATGGGATAACCGCCCGAATAGATCAGCCCCACCCCGCGCGCCACGCCCATGGTGGCCAGTGTGACGATGATGGCGGGCATGCGGCCCCAGGCCACCAGCGCGCCATTGAGCAGGCCGATCACCACCGCCAGCGCGATGCCGGCCAAGAGCGCAATCGGCGCCGGCAAGCCGCTGTTGACGATCAGCCCGGCCGACATGGTGCCGGCCAGCGCCATGGCCGCCCCCACCGACAGGTCGATGCCGCCGGTGAGGATGACGAAGGTCATGCCCACGGCGAGAATACCGACGATGGACACCTGGCGCAGCACGTTGAGGAGGTTGGAGACGGTAAAGAAATTGTCGGACGCCAGTCCCATCAACAGCGACACCACCACCAGCCCGGCCAGCGGCAAGGCCAGGGGCGAATGGATGAGGCTGCGCCAGCGGGCGCTGGAAGAAGATGGCAGCGGGGCTGCGGTCATTGCGTTGGCGTCATGCTGCATGGCGGGTTCTCCCGGTGGTGGCGTGGGTCATGATCTCTTCGGCATTCAGGGCGGCGCCGTCGACGGTGGCCACGATGCCCCCGCCCTTGAAGACGCAGACCCGGTCGGCCATGCCGACCACCTCCGGCAGTTCCGACGAAATCATCAGGATGCAATAGCCCTGCGCGGTGAACTCGCGCATGAGCTGGTAGATCTCGGCCTTGGCGCCGACGTCGATGCCGCGCGTGGGCTCGTCGAAGACCAGGACCTTCATGGTGTGGTTGATCCAGCGGGCGATCACCACCTTCTGCTGGTTGCCGCCGGAGAGCGTATCGACCCGGGCCTGGGCATGCGGCGCCTTCACCCGCACGCGCTGCATGGCGGCGCGGGTGGCCTCGGCCTCCGCGCGACGGTCGAGGAACAGGCCGCCCCGGCGGTACTTGCCGTAGTTGTTCAGCGAGATGTTGTGCAGGATGGGGAAGCTGGTGATCAGGCCCTGCTCCTTGCGGCTCTCGGGCAGCAGGCCGATGCCGGCCTGCAGCGCCTGGGCCGGATCGGCAAAGCGCAGCGGCACGCCCTGCATGCTCAGCTCGCAACGTACCGAGGCATGCGCCCCCAGCATGGCCAGCACCGTCTCGGTCCGGCCCGAACCGACCAGTCCGGCAAAGCCCAGGATCTCGCCGCGCCGCAACTGGAAGCGCGACACCGGCGCGTTGCGGTTCAGCTGGAGGGCCTGCACGTCGAGCAAGACCTCGGCATCGGCGGCGATCACCGGCTTGGGCGGGAAGCAGTTCTCGATACGCCGCCCCACCATCATCTCCACCAGTCGCGCCTGGTCCACCTCGCTGACCGCGCAGGTGGCGACATAGGCGCCATCGCGCAGCACCGTGATGCGGTCGCAGATCTCGAAGATTTCTTCCAGGTGGTGCGAGATGAAGATGATCGCCACGCCCTGCGCCCGCAGGCCCCGCATGACAGCAAACAGGTGTTCCACCTCGGCCGGCGTGAGTGTGGCCGTGGGTTCATCCAGCACCAGCAGGCGGGCCTCCAGCGCCAGCGCCTTGGCGATCTCGACGAACTGCTGCTGCGCCACCGAGAGCTTGCAGACCGGCACATCGAGCGGGATCTCCACGCCCAGCCGGGCGATGATCTGCGCCGCCCGGCGCCGCATCGCGGCGCGCTTGAGCAGACCCAGGGGATTGCGCAGCTCGCGCGCCAGGAACATGTTGTCCACCGCGTCCAGGTAAGGGATCAGCGAGAACTCCTGGAACACCACGCCCACACCGGCGGCGATGGCCTCGTTGTAGCTGGCGAAGCGGCGGTCCTCACCGCCGATGCGGATCTCGCCGGCGTCTGGCGTGACGATGCCGCACAGGATCTTCATCAGCGTGGACTTGCCGGCGCCGTTCTCGCCCAGCAGCGCATGCACCTCGCCGGCGCTTACCTGCAGGTCGACACCGCGCAGCACGGTCACCGGGCCGAAGTTCTTCTTGATACCAGTCAGTTGGAGCATGGCTGCCTCCATCAAGGAAAAAAAGAAAACATGGCGGCATGGCGGCACCGCAGCACCGCCATGCCAGGCGCTTACCAGCTGAAGCCGGCGGCGTTCTTCTTGGTCACCGGCATGACGTCGATGGGCACTTCCTTGGGCACCACGCGTGCGCCCCACTTCTTGGCCAGCGCCATGGCCAGGCCCACGCGCACCTGGTCACGCGGGAACTGAGCAGTGGTCTCGATGAAGGGTCCGCCATCGGCGATGGCCTTGATGGCCTCGGGCGCGCCATCCACCGAGGTCAGCTTGATGTCCTTGCCGCTGCCCTGGATGGCCGCCAGCGCGCCCATGGCACCACCGTCATTGACGGAGAAGATGCCCTTCAGGTTGGGGCGCGACTGGATCATGTTCTCCACCACGCCCAGCGCCACCGAACGGTCCTGGCGACCGTTCTGGGTAGCCACCAGCTTGATGTCCTTGTACTCGGCCAGGGCCTGCTTGCAGCCTTCCACGCGCTGCAGGATGGGCACCACCGGGATGCCATCCAGGATGGCGACCTCACCCTTGCCCCCCAGCGCGTCCGCCAGTGCGCGGCAGGACTGGTAACCGGCATCCTTGTTCTTGGAGCCGACGAACATGTCCACCGGGCCGGACGCGTTGGCATCGACCGCCACCACGATCACGTTGCGCGCCTTGGCCGCCTTCACGGCCGCTTCCACGCCGGCCGAGTCGGTCGGGTTGATCAGCAGGATGTCGATGTTCTGTTGCAGCATGTCCTCGATGTCGGCGATCTGCTTGGCCACGTTGTGGGCGGCATCGGTGACGATGACCTTGGCGCCGAAGGACTTGGCGGCGTCATCCAGGGCCTTCTTCATCGAGACGAAATAGGGATTGTTCATCTCCTGGAAGCTCATGCCGATCTTGAGCTTGGACAGCTCCTGGGCCATCGCCGGAGCGGCGGCCAGGGATACGGTGGACAGGGCCAGCGCGAGCAGTGCTTTCTTCATCTCAGTCTCCATTTCTTGTTTGACGTGTGTCATTTGGGGGGCGACAGGCAACACCTGTCCTGTTCGGGAGAGCACGGGGCTTTCCTGAATCCTGGTTCCCGCGGGCGGGACAATCTGGGTTGTGGTCTAACGCGTGCCTGGCTTAGCCGGCACCGGCAAAGACGCCATTGGTGGCGAAGGTCGTGCGGAACACCGAGGGCGACATGCCCTTGATCCTCTGGAAGTGACGGTTGAAATTGGACAGGTTGGAAAACCCGGTCTCGTAGCAGATATCGGTGATGCGGGCTTCCGGGCGGGTGAGCAAGGCCAGGCAGGCCAGGTCCACGCGCAGCTGGTTCTTGTAGCGCACCAGGGTGGTCCCGGTATGGCGCTTGAAGGCACGCGAGAAGCTGCTCAGGTTCTGGCCCACCATGTCGGCCAGGTCCTGCTCGCCGATGTCGTCGGTGAGGTGTTCGCGCAGGTAGGCGATGGCGCGGTTGAGGCCACTGCCGTTCACGCCCGACAGGTCCAGCTTGTAGGACAGGCTGGCCAGCACCTCGGGGTCAGGCGAGTTGGCCAGCACGTCGAGGATTTCCCAGAACAGCGCCAGGCGCTTCAGGCCGCGCTGGTCGATCAGGCGCTGCATCAGCGGACGCACGGTATCGCTGGTGGCCTGGTCGAACAGCAGGCCACGGTGGCTGCGCTCGATCAGCGGGGCGATGGCTTCCATCTCGGGGATGCTGGCCGCGCAATCCTGCACCAGCTTCTCGGGAAACTGGATCACCAGCGAGCGCACCGGTACCACTTCATCCTCGCCGATATCGGAAATCCAGTTCTGCGGCAGGTTGGGACCGGTCATTACCAGCTGGCCCGGCGCGAAGTCGCCGATATGGTCGCCAATGTAGAAACGGCCCGAAGTCGCCACCACCAGGTGGATCTCGTATTCAGGATGGTAGTGCCAGCGCACGGTACGGAAGGGGTAGCCGTGCATCCATGCCGCAAAGGATTCGCCCTTGCGGATATGGACCAGTTCCAGGTCGGGCTGCATCGTGTCTCCTCTCGATCGAGAGCATTTTTTTCGTGGAAACTGCGGATCCGCTTTTTGCAGTTTCTGTCATTGGCAGCATCTTAGTGCCCGACGGGCCGGGCTTTCTACATCACCAGTCGATGCGGACTGATACTTTTTTGCAGGTACAGCGAGAAAGAAATGAAGCACGCTGCCGCGCAACCAACCCAAGAGCCGTTGCGCCGGGCAGCGTAGTACAACAGGAAGATCAGACCGAGCGCATCAGGCCGCCATCGACCTTGATGTTCTGGCCGGTGATGTAGCCGGCCCCTTCCGAGGCCAGGAAGGCCACGGTGGCGGCCACTTCGGCGCTGGTGCCGTAGCGCTGCATGGGCACGCCGGCGCGGCGTTCCTCGCGCTGCGGCAGGCTGTCGATCCAGCCGGGCAGCACGTTGTTGATGCGGATGTTGTCGGCCGCGTACTTGTCGGCATACAGCTTGGTGAAGGCCGCCAGGCCGGCGCGGAACACCGCCGAGGTCGGGAACATGTCGGACGGTTCGAAGGCCCAGGCCGAGGAAATGTTGATGATGGTGCCGCCACCGGCCTGCTGCATCAGCGGCGTGACCAGGCGTGTGGGGCGAATCACGTTGAGCAGGTAGGTATCCATGCCGCGATGCCAGTCCTCGTCGCTGATCTCCAGGATGGGCGCACGCGGACCGTGGCCGGCGCTGTTGACCAGCACATCGACGCGGCCCCATTGGGCCACGGCCAGGTCGACCAGCTTCTGCAGGTCCTCCACCGACTGGTTGGAACCGGTCACGCCGACCCCGCCCAGCTCGGCAGCCAGCGCTTCGCCTTTGCCGGAAGAGGACAGGATGCCGACCTTGAAGCCATCGGCCGCCAGGCGGCGCGCCGCGGCGGCACCCATGCCGCTGCCGGCGGCGGTGATCAGGGCTACTTTGCTGCTCATGCAAACTCCTTGTGGATAAGTCATCGGACGCGCCAGAAGGCGCAAAGCGTCGATTGTAGGGCCTGTGGCCCACTCACGCAGAAGCCTGTGGAAAGTGGCATTTGACAAATCCCGCATCAACACGCATTCTGTATACAGAACACATAAATAAGAAAAAACACCCAGCCAATCCCGGCACCATCAACAGAGGAGACAGCCATGCAACTCAGCCCCCAGCAACTGAAGGACTTCGACGACACCGGTTACCTGTTCCTGCCCGAATGCTTCAACGCCGACGAGATCGCGCTCCTGAAGCAGGAAGCCGCCAAGGTACTGGCCCAGCAGCGCCCGGAGATCTGGCGCGAGAAGAACGGCGCGCCGCGTACCGCCTTCGCCGCCCACACCTACAACGAAGCCTGCCAGACCCTGGCCAGCCATCCGCGCCTGGTGGAGCCGCTGCAGCAGCTCTTCGGCGAGGATGTCTACGTGCACCAGTTCAAGATCAATGCCAAGGCCGCCTTCACCGGCGAGGTCTGGCAGTGGCACCAGGATTTCCCCACCTGGCACGCCGACGATGGCATGCCCGAGGCACGGGCGATGAACATCGCCGTGTTCCTGGACGATGTCATGCCCATCAATGGCCCGCTGATGCTGGTGCCGCGCAGCCACAAGAGCGGCGCGCTCAAGTCCGAGCATGATCTGGAGACCACCTCCTACCCGCTCTGGACGCTGGACCAGCCCACCGTCACCGAACTGGTGGAAAAGAACGGCATCGCCACCCCCACCGGCAAGGCCGGCGGCGTCCTGATGTTCCATGCCAATCTGGTGCACGGCTCGGCGGGCAATATCACGCCCTACCCGCGCCGCATTGTCTACCTGACCCTCAATGCGGTCTCCAATGCGATCGCCAAGCCGACCCGGCCGGAGTTCATCGCCCATCGCGATTTCACCCCGGTCAAGCCGGGCCGTGATGACTCGCTCATGCATCAGCTGGGCAAGCAGGCCGCCTGAGCGGAGCCGCTCAGTGAAGTTGGGGCCGTGACCTGCGCCTGACGATCTTGTCATGCGCTTGTTGCAAAGTTGAGGCATCATCGCGCAACATTGCGCAGCCGCCGTGGACATCCGTCCAGCCACGACGGCGCTTCAGCCCCAACATGCCTGACCGGAACCGCCCATGGAATTCATCCGCAACATCGACCTCGCCTCGCTGCTCGACACCTTTGTCAGCCTGACCGCCGCCTTCATCCTGGGTGGCCTGATCGGACTGGAACGCCAGTACCGGCAACGCACCGCCGGCCTGCGTACCAATGTGCTGGTGGCGCTGGGGGCGGCGGTGTTCGTGGACATGGCCAACCGCATGGGCGGCCATGACGGCGCCGTGCATGTGGTGGCCTATGTGGTCTCGGGGGTGGGTTTCCTGGGGGCGGGCGTGATCATGCGCGAAGAAGGCAATGTACGCGGCATCAATACCGCCGCCACCCTGTGGGGTTCGGCCGCCGTGGGTGCGGCGGCCGGCGCCGACCTGATCCTGGAGGCGATCCTGGCCACCGTCTTCGTGCTGGCCGCCAATACGCTCTTGCGTCCGGTGGTCAACACCATCAACCGCAAGCCGCTGGACGTGCCATCGGTGGAAGTGACCAACACCCTGCACCTGATCGTGGAGAGCGAGCACCAGAAGCATGTCCTGGCCGCCGTCACCGACATGCTGGAGCAAAGCCGCCACCCCACGCACGGCCTGGATGTGCGGCCCTTCACCGACGACGAAGTGGAAATCGAAGCGACGCTGGCGGCCACCTCGGTCGATGGCGACGAACTCGATGCCCTGGTGGAGCGCCTGCTGGCCCTGCCGGCGGTGCGACAGGCGTTCTGGAGTCCGAGTACCACGGACTAGGGCCGCTCCCGCGCATCCGGGTTCAGCCACTCTCCACGCGGTTGCGCCCGGACTCCTTGGCGCGGTACAAGGCCGTATCGGCGCGCGCAATCATCGACTGGATGCTGTCCCCCGGCGCATACGTACTCACGCCAAAGCTCCCCGTCTTCGGCCCGGTGACGGCAATATCGCACTCGGACATGGCCCGCCGCAAGCGCTCGGCGATCAGGCGGGCCTCCTCGGCGTCGGCCTCCGGACAGATCACCAGGAACTCTTCTCCCCCCCAGCGCCCGACGACATCCCGGCCCCGCACATGCTGTTCGAGCAGGCGACTGATCCGCACCAGCACGACATCGCCCACCTGATGTCCATAGGTATCGTTGACGCTCTTGAACTTGTCGATATCGATCAGGATCACCGAGAAGCGCGTCCCGCCTGCCTCGCAAGCCGCCTGCTCATTGGCCAGCAAGTCATCCAGGCGCAGGCGGTTGGCCAGCCCCGTCAGTGGATCGGTGGTGGACAGGGTCTCCAGCTCGCGGTTCTTTTCCACCAGCTCGGCGGTACGCTCGGCGACCTGTCGGCGCAGATCGTCGGTATAGCGCTCGATGCGCCGCGACATGGCCAGGAAGGTCTTGGCAACGCGGCCGATTTCATCGTCCGAGGTCGACTCCAGGCGCACCGTGAAATCACCCTTCGCAATCGCCTGGGCCGCCTTGTCCAGGCGCACCAGCCGGCGTAGCAAGCCGCTCTCGAACCAGATCGCGGCCAGTACCAGCGCAGCCACCAGCAACCCGCCAGCCAGCAGCAGCCCGGAAGGGAAATGCGATGCCGACATCGCCACCGAGGGCGCGATGATGGACACCACGAACCACTGGATCTCCGGCACCCAGGCCAGCGCGACCATATGGGTTTTGCCGTCGATGCCTGCCGTCATCGACGCGGTCACCCGCTCCCCCGACTTCAGCTCGGCCATCAATTGCCGCAGCCGCGCCTGCTCCTCGGTGGCGCTGATGAGGCTGAAGATCGTGCTCTGGGACTCGCCGGTCTGGGCTTTCCGGATGGAGGCAAAATCGATCAGGTGAATGTTCGGATGGAGCTGGATGGCGCCATTGGCATCGACCAGCATGTTCTGCCCTTCCACCTCGGCGCTGCGGCTCTCCACGCTCTGCAATACCTCGGGCAGGTCAAGGCCGGTCCCCACCACGGCGAGCGCATGGCGCTGCGCATCGTGGACCACGGCATTGATCCAGACCAGGGTCTTGTTGACGTGGATATCGGTTTCCACATTCAGCTGCACGTCCGCGATCCGGCCAAGGATGGCGTAGAACCAGCTATCCTTGAGATCGGTCTTCTGCAGCGTGTACAAGGGCCGTTCGGCATCCCCGGTGCTCTTGTCATCCTTGAAGTAGTAATTGCCGGACCCGGCGATGGCAAAGAAGTAGCGGCGTCCCTGGAAGAAATGCCGATAGTCCTCCAGCTCGGCCAGGGCGCGCGCCCGGACCTCAGGCACCTGCTCGGCCTGGATCCATTTTTTCAGGACCGGCGAACTCGCCATCTTCTGGACCAGCACGACTTCCCGCGAAATCAGGGTCTGCAGCTTGCTCTTCTCATAGAGCACATTGCGCTCGACCAGGCGCAGCCCGAGGGTCTGGGTGACATCCTCCTGATACCAGCTGGAAAAACGGTAGCTCACCACACCACTGAGCAAGAGGATTCCCGCCAAAGCCATCAAGAATTGCTGACGCAACGTAAGTTTTCGTATCCTGAGCATCGCTGAACTTGCCGCCTCCCGCGGCACGGATTCTTGATAGGAGAAACATCTTCCGGCCCTGATGCAGGTGATGAGCACCCCGCTTGCATCGCCCCCGGCCTTCCCTGGAATATGCTTCCCGCCTGCGCGCCATCCTTGCTGGCACGACAGGCGCCAGCCGACAGATGAACCGACAGATGATATGGCCCGGCGAGCTAGCCCAGCTGCGCCAGTGCCTCGGCCACCGCTTCCGGCACCGAGGGCCGGCCATTGACGAAGCAGGTCGCCACGAAGGTCGCGTCGGTACAAGTGACGCCGTTGACATTGATCTGCTGGAAGAAATTGACGCGATTGCGTTTCTCGTTCTTCTGCAGCTCGCAGGTGACCTCCAGCTTGTCGCCCTGCTTGAGGCTCTTGCGGAAGCGCAGCGAGTATTCCAGCACCATGTACATCTTGCCCTGCTTGAATTCCTCTTCGATATCGATCCCCAGCGCCTCTTTCATGAACGCATGCCGCGTCCATTCCATGTAGAACGGGTAGTAGAGACCATCGACCACGCCCTGGAAGTCAATATGTGCGGGATCTACTTCGAAGTGCTTGGTGAACATAGGCGTTTGATCTGATGGGATAAGAATCGGAGAAGGGGGAATGATAGAGCATTCCCCGACCCCACAGTACCGTCCCAGAGAAGGATTCAATCCTGGCCGACCCCGAACCTGCTCCGCAACCAGCGCACCGGCCCGCCGATGACGGGCAGCTTCTGCCATAGCTCCTCGGCCGCATCCCAGTAATCGCGGTGATCAATGACCAGGCCCGCTGCATCGAAGCGGAAATGCGTCGCCCCCAGCACCGTATAGTGGCGCCCCTTGAGCCCGAACTCGAAGCGCCAGGTGGCGAAGGCCTGGTCGCCCTGCCCCATCGTCTCCAGGATCACGAAACGTGGCGCCTCGGTGGTCTCGAACATGTGCGCGAAGATGGCCGTGATGGCGCGCACTCCCGTGACGTCGTTGAAGGGATCCTTGAAATGCGCCTCTTTTGCATAGAATTCAGCGATGCACGTCAGGCTGGCGCGGTCCAGCGTGCCGTACCACGTCAGGAGTTGGTCAAGGTTCTGCATCGTCATTTCAACAGGAAGCGCTGGAACAGCAGGAAGCGCAAGCGGAACGGCAAGTGCCGCAACAGTTTCAGCCAGAGCGTGAAGCGCCGGGGAAAGTGGATCTCGAAGCGCCCCTCGATGATGCCACGCCAGATCGCCGCAGCCGCCTGTTGCGGTGTCTGCAGGGCTGGCATGGCGAACTCGTTCTGGTCGGTCAGATCGGTCTTCACGAAACCGGGATTGACGAGATAGACGTTCAGGCCGCGGGGCCGCAAATCGCTATAAAGAATTTCCGCCAGGTTGATCAGCGCCGCCTTGCCCGGTCCATAGACACTGGCGCCTGGCAGGCCGACATAGCCCGCCACGCTGGCCACCAGGGCGATGCCGCCACTGCCGCGCGCGAGCATGTCGGGCAGCGCTGCCCCCAGCGCCGAATAGACGCTGGCCAGGTTGGTGCGCAGGGTGTGCTCGGCTTCTTCTTCCTGCACTTCCCAGCTGCGCTCGGGGCGGTACTTCGCCACGCAAAAGACCAGCAGGTCCACGCCCCCCAGCGCTTGCACGATGCGCGCATGCTGGTCGCGCCAGGCATCGCGGCACAGCACGTCCAGCGGCGCGATGAAGGCCTCCTGGTGACCGGCGGCGACTTCCTCCAGTGCATCGGCACGACGCGCCGACAATGCCACCCTGGCACCGGCGGCCAGGGCCTGGCGCGCCATTTCGGCACCAATGCCGCTGGACGCCCCGACCAGCCACACGCGCAGGCCGCGCAGGTCACGCAGGGGGCGATTCATCGGACCGAACAGCATTGCCGGCGGGGCCGGCGGTGCGACTTCATGGTCCAGCGTCACGCTTTTGGGGGCGGGTCGGGTCTGCGTATTCATGGCTGCTCCTTGCGGAAGAACAGGGTCACCTGCCCGAGCTCCACGCCAAACTTGCGCATGCTGGTGCGGTTGATGAGCGTGCGCTCGTCCATCTGGTACATCCAGTCATCCATCTGGACTTCGTACTGCTTGTCATCGACGGGGAGCAGCAGCGTGTAGTTCCAGTGCAGCGCATTGCCGGCGGTCTGTCCCAGCGCCTCGCCGATGACGTCGCCGGCGCGGCCACGCCAGCTGCCGTCGGCCTGGCGCACCAGGGTCCAGACGCGGGTCTGGGTCTGGCCATCGTCGTAGCGGAAGCGCTCGTCCAGCGTGAGTGTCTCGCCCGCCACTGTCCCGGTGACGATCACATGGAAGCGCCGCGCCACCTCGCCGCCACGCTTCTGGAACATGCCCCAGGCCTCGGTGCGGCCCTGGAAGAAGCGGGCCGGATCGAACACCGGCGTCTTGCCGGCGTAGTCGCTGACCTGCTGTCCGGCACAGCCGCCCAGCAGCCAGGCCAGCGACAGCAAGGCGGACCAGCGCAACAGGCCGCTGCGCCTGCGTGAAAGCGCGGCATCCATGGCTCACTCCTTGTGCAAGAGGAACTGCACCACATCGGTCTGGCCTTCGTCGAAGCCGACTTCGCAGAAGACGTAGTAGAGCTGCCACAAGCGACGGAAGCGCTCGTCGAAGCCTTGCGCGGCGATGGCCTCGCGCTGGGCCAGGAAGGTGTCGTTCCAGCGGCGCAGCGTCTCGGCGTAGTCGCGACCGAAATGGAAGCGGTCGCGCGTGGCCAGACCGGCACGGCTGGCGGCGCGGCTGAAACGCTCATGGCTGGGCAACATGCCGCCGGGGAAGATGAATTCGCGGATGAAGTCGGCACTGTCGCGATAGCGCTCGAACACCGCCTCGTCGATGGTGATGGACTGCACCAGGGCCTGCCCGCCCGGCTTCAGGCGCGCTGCCACGGTATCGAAATAGGTCTGCCAGAAACGCTCGCCCACGGCCTCGAACATCTCGATGGAGACGATGGCGTCGTAGTGGCCGTCGAGGTCGCGGTAGTCGCGCAGCTCCAGTTGTGCCAGGCCGTGCAGATGCTGGCGGCGCATGCGCTCCTGGGCGAAGGCCAGTTGCGCGGGCGAGATCGTCACGCCATGCACGGCGATACCCTGGCGCGCCGCGTGTTCGGCAAAGCCGCCCCAGCCGCAACCGATCTCCAGCACGCGCTGGCCCGGTTGCAGGCCGAGCTGCTCGACGATGCGCTGGTACTTGGCGGCCTGGGCCTCGGCCAGGCTCTGGCCGGGGTGGCTGAAGATGGCGCTGGAATAGCTCATCGTCTCATCCAGCCACAGGCCATAGAAGTCGTTGCCCAGGTCGTAGTGCGCGTGGATGTTGCGGCGGCTGCCGCTGCGCGTGTTGGCGCGCAGCAGGTGGCGCAAGCGATACCACCACGAGGCCAGCCGGCCGCCTTCGACCGCCCCCGCCAGGGCGCGGCGATTGCGCTGGGCCAGTCGCAGCAGCGCGGCCAGGTCGGGGGTATCGACCCAGCCGGCGCCATAGGCTTCGCCAAAACCGATGTCGCCGGCGCGCAGGATGGCCCCGCAGGCGCGCCAGTCGAGGATGCGCAATTGCGCACTGGGTGGCTGGCGCAGGTCGCCGAAGGTCAACGTGGTGCCATGGGGCGTGATCAACTCCAGATGGCCATGGTCGAGTCGTTCCAGCATGGCCAGGAACAGGCGGGCCGAGAGCGGGCCGGCGCGGCGGACAGTGCTCCGCAGGGCGGGGCTGTGGTTCATGGCAGGGTTTCCTTTCCAGAAGATGATCCGGCGCCCACGGGACGCTTGGGCAGGCTGAACCAGGGCACGCGCTTGCGCCACAGGAGCAAGGCTTGCCAATGGATGCGGGCCACCACGCCCAGCGTGAGCAGCGGCTGCGCACAGAGCGCGGCCAGCGCAGAGGCGGCTGTCAGGGGATGCAGATGGCCGCCGATGGCGGTACGCATGAGCGGTTGCAGGTCGGCATCAGCCTCATCGGGCTGGCCCTGGTCGTAGTAGTCGATGCCGACGAAGGCGGTGTCGCCCTGGTCGCGCAAGCGGAAACGATAGAAGCCGCGCACCTCGCAGAAGGGCGAGACATGCATCAGCTTGTGGCAGCTCAGACGCGCGTGCTCGCCGATGGCACCGCCATCGCTGGCGCGCAGCAGGTAATGCTGGGTCTGGCCGAAGGTATTGTTGACCTCGGCCAGTACCGCGCGCAGCGCACCGCTGCGGTCATGGCAGAGGAACAGGCTGATCGGGTTGAAGACAAAGCCGAACAGGCGCGGAAAGGTCTGCAGGCGGATCACGCCATCATCGGGCGCGCCCGCCTGGCGCAGGCGCTCACGCACCCAGGTCGCCAGGTCGCTGCCGTCGCGCGCGCCGTAGTCGCGGGTGCGCACGCTCATCAGGCGACGCCGGTCCACACCGAACCAGGCATTGCTCGCCTCGGCCGTGCGCGCCAGGTCCAGCCGCACGCAGAACACCGGATAGACGAAGCGATGTGGCACCGGACGCAAGCGCTGGTGCATCACCTGGCCGCGCAGCAACTGCGCGGCGGGCAGGGTCGATGTTGACGACTGCGGTTTCATAGCGCGGCCCAATCCGGCGTGACGCCGAAATCGCGGATCACCCGCAAGGCCGACTTGAGGCCATCCTCATGGAAGCCATAGCCGGTCCAGGCCCCGGCGAACCAGGCGCGATGGCGTCCCTGGATGCCCGGCAGGCGACGCTGGGCATCGATGGCGGGCTGGTCGAAGACCGGGTGTTCGTAGTCGAAGCGCCCCATCACCGTGGCGGCAGCCGGCGGCTGCGACGGATTCAGGGTCAGGATCACATCGGTCTTGCAGGGCAAGTCCTGCAGGCGATTGAGCCAGTAGCTCACGCAGACGGCGCGGCTGCCATCGCTGTGGCGCGATCCCAGGTAGTTCCAGGCCGACCAGACCTTGTCGAGACGGGGCATCAACCGCACATCGCTGTGCAGCCAGGCAGTATTGGCCTGGTAGCGTACTGCGCCCAGCACCTGATGCTCCTCGATGGTGGCGTCCTGCAGCAGGGCCAACGTCTGCGGTGCATGGGTGGCGAAGACCACGGCGTCGTATTGTTCCTCGCGCGGGGCATCGCCACCGTTGCGCACCAGCACACCGTGTTCATTGCGGGTCACGCCCAGCAGGCGACTGCCCAGGCGCACATCGGGCAGCGTGGCGGCGATGCGGCGCACATACTCGCGCGAACCGCCACGCACGGTGCGCCAGCGCGGCCGGTTGTTGACCTGCAGCAGACCGTGATTGATGCAGAAGCGCAGGAAGGTCGCCGCCGGGAAATCCAGGATATCGGCCGGCGAGCTCGACCAGATGGCCGCGGCCATCGGGATCAGGTAGGCATCGCGGAACATGTCGCCATAGCGGCCCTGGGCCAGCAGGTGGCGCAGGCTCAGTGGCTGCCCCTCGCAGGCCGCCAGGTTGGCGTGGGCGGCGCGGTTGAAGCGCAGGATGTCGCGCAGCATGCCCAGGAAGTCCGGCTGCAGCAGGCGCTGGCGCTGGGCGAAGACGGTATCGAGACTGGTGCCGGCCCATTCGAAGCTGCCCTCGTCCATCGACACGCCGAAGGACATGTCGGTGGCATAGGTCTCGACCTGGAGCTCCTTGAACAGGGCGATGAGGTTGGGATAGGTCCAGTCATTGAACACCAGGAAACCGGTATCGACCGCAAAGGCCTGCCCTTGCGGAGCGATCTCGACCGTATTGGCGTGGCCGCCCAGGGTCGGCGCCGCTTCATACAGCACCACCTCGTGCCGGCGCGCCAGCAGGTAGGCGCTGGCCAGCCCGGCGATGCCGGCGCCGATGACGGCAATACGTTGTCCGCTTGGAATCATGAAAACCGCCCACCCTTTTCGATATCGAGACCACGCTTGCCATCCAGCGGGAAAACCCGTCGCAGCCAGGCTGGCATGATGTTTTTATTTGCGTCGCGAGCGCTTTTTCCGGGCTTCTTGCACGCCTGTGCGCTGCTGTGGTGCTAAGATTACTACCAAGTCAAAATAAAATCTACCGATTAGTAACTTTAATTACCGATGAGTATTTTTGGAAAACTGAGCTTCAAGGACCAGGCCTTCAAGCTGCGCGAAAACGCCATCCTGGATGCGGCCACGACGGTACTGGGCAGCAAGGGCTATGACTTGATGACCATGGACGACGTGGCCGGGGCGGTGGGCATCTCCAAGCCCAGCCTGTACAAGCACTTCAAGTCCAAGGAAGAATTGGTGGGCGAGACCATGATTCGCCTGATCGATGGCGCCATCGACCAGCTGGCACAACTGGGCGGTATCGCCAGTGCACGCGGCAAGCTGGAGGCCATGCTGGAATGGGCACTGCGGGTGCGGCTGGAAGGCGGCCTGCCCTTCCTGCCCTCGACCAGTACGCCGGTGCGGGAGATGCTCATGCGCAACGTCAAGTACGTCATGCGCGTGCTGAAACTGAACGGGCAGCTGGAAAAACTGGTCAAGGAGGCGCAGAAGGCCGGCGATCTCGATGCCGCCCTGCCCAGCGACGTGGTGCTCTACAGCTACTACGCCCGCACCTGCGACCCGGCGGTGGACTACTTGCAGAAGTTCAGCAAGATGAGCAACGAGGATATCGTGAAGTACATGCTGCACGTGGCCTTCAACGGCTTCACGACCTCAACGCCGCCGCGCTGAGCGGCGTGCCGGGCATCAGGCCAGGCCGTAGCAGCGTGCGGCCGTGCCGCCCCACAACTGCGTCTGCTCCGTCGCCGACAGGCGCGTAGCGCCCCACTCACGCACCACGCCGGCCACCTTGGCATAGGAGGCCGCCAGCAGGCAGACCGGCCAGTCCGATCCGAACATGAGGCGTTGCGGGCCGAAGGCCTCCAGCGCGACGTCCAGGCAGACGAGGAGATTGTCGAAGTCCTTCTGACGCAGGCCGCGCAACCAGTCGGCCTCGGTCACCAGACCCGAGAGCTTGCAGGCCACGTGGGGCAAGGCGGCCAGCTTGCGCAGCTCGTGCTTCCAGTCGGCCGGGGCGGCGTCATTGCGGCCGAACTCGGTCAGCGCCGGCTTGCCCAGGTGATCCAGCACCAGCCAGTGACGATCATGGCGGGCGCAGAAGGCCTGGATCTCCGCCATCTGGCGCGCATAGACCAGCACATCGTAGACATAGCCCTGCTGCTGCAACCAGGCCACGCCGGCATTGAAGGCCGGGGCCTCGATGAAGGTGCCGACGTCGCTCTCATCCTGTATCTGGTGGCGAAATCCCAATAGCTTCTCGCGGCCCCAGTGCGCCACATTGGCAGCCAGGTGCGGCGAGGACAGATCCTCCCAGCCGACCACTCCGGCGATGCGCCGGTCATGACGCGCCAGCTCCAGCAGGAAACCGGTTTCCTCGCGGCCGGCGCGCGCCTGCACGGCGATGGAGGCGTCCAGCCCCTCCGAGGCCAGCACCGGATGCAGTTGCCCGGGCATGCGGTCGCAGGCCAGCAAGTCCATCCCGCGACCGATCCAGGGATAGTCTTCGGGGCGGTAGCGCCAGAAATGCTGGTGGGCGTCGATGCGGGGCGGCTTCATGGTGGTCTCGTTCAGGTTGGAAAATGCGGCGGATTCAGCGGCTGCGCCGCTCCCATGCGGAGCCGGCGACGCGGTGTTCAAAAGCAGAGGCGCCGCCGGATGGCGGCGCCCGCTTGGCCCAAGTCGGCATTGGCATTGGCAAGCGATGCCAATGCCGCCGCATCAGGCCATCAGTGGGTCAGCGGATCAGTCATACAGCACGGCGGCGATCTTGGGATCGTCGATGTTGGCCTTGTCGTACCAGTAGAAACCGGTGTCGATGACCTTGGGCAGCTTCTCGCCCTTGATCGCCTTCACAGCCGCTTCCACGGTCTTGTAGCCGATGCCGACCGGGTTCTGGGTGATGGCGCCGGCCATGGTGCCGTCACGGATCGCATCCTTCTGCTGCTTGCCCGAGTCATAGCCGATGATGATGATCTTGCGCTTCATTTCCCGAACGCCATTGACCACACCGATAGCCGAGCCCTCGTTGGTGCCGAACACACCCTTGAGCTTGGGATAGGCCTGCAGGATGGACTTGGTCACCTCGGTCGACTTCAACTGGTCACCGCCACCGTATTGCACGCTGACCACCTTGATCTTGGGATAGGTGGACTTGATGCGTTCCAGGAAGCCATCGCGACGGTCGATGCCGGTGCGGCTGGTCTGGTCGTGGGCGACCACGGCGATATCGCCTTCCTTGCCGATCAGCTCGGCCATCTTGTCGGCGGCCAGGGCAGCGGCGGCACGGTTGTCGGTGGTGGCGGTGGTGACCGGGATGTCGCTATCCACGCCCGAGTCGAAGGCCACCACCGGGATCTTGCCGGCCTGCGCTTTCTTGAGCAGCGGGATGGCAGCCTTGCTGTCCAGGGCGGCAAAGCCGATGGCTTGCGGCTTCTTGGCCAGGGCGGCGGAGAGCATGTCGATCTGCTTGTCGACCATGGCTTCGGTTTCCGGGCCTTCGAAGCTCACCTTGACCTTGTAGTCCTTGCCGGCCTGATCGGCGCCGGCCTTCACGGCTTGCCAGAACTGGTGCTGGAAGCCCTTGGAGATGAGGGGGATATAGACTTCCTGCGCTTGCGCAGTGGCGCCACCAAAGGCAAAGGCCAGGCCCAGGGCGGCACCGAGTAATTTGTTCTTGAACACGGGTAAGTCTCCTTTTGTTATCGATGATGGAGTGCCGGCACCGAAATGCCGGCGGGGTTGATGTGCAACAGCAAAATCAGTCAGGACCTCATGCAAAAACTCATGCGCGGCGACGGCGACGCAGGATGTCCAGGTACACCGCCAGGATGATGATCACGCCGGTGACCACCGTCTGCCATTCCTGCGCCACCGACATGATGCGCAGGCCATTGACCAGCACGCTCATGATGAACGCGCCGATGATGGTGCCCAGGATGGTGCCGGTGCCGCCCGAGAGCGAGGTGCCGCCGATCACCACGGCGGCGATCGCGTCCAGCTCGTAGCCCTGGCCCAGCGCCGGCTGCGCCGAGTTCAGGCGCGAGGCGATGATCAGGCCGGCGATGCCGCACACGGCGCCCGAGAAGGTATAGACCGCGACCTTCCAGAAATCCACCTTCACGCCCGACAGGCGCAGCGCTTCCTCGTTGCTGCCCAGGGCGAAGGTATAGCGGCCGAACACGGTCTTGTTGAGGATGACCGAGGCACCGATGGCCACGATGAACAGGATCAGCACCGCATTGGGAATGGGCAGCGCCGGGATCAAGTCACCGATCAGCGAATCCTGGGCGATGGCGGTGAAGCCCTCGGTATCGTTGAAGTAGATCGGACGGGTGCCGGAGATGACCAGCGACAGCCCCTTCAGGAGCATCATCATGCCCAGCGTGGCGATGAAGGGCGGCACCTTGAGCTTGGCGATCACCATGCCCGAGACCCAGCCCGAGAGCGCGCCGAAGAAAATCGCCGCGACGATGCCCAGCGGCAGCGGCAAACCCCAGTTGGTCAGCACCACCCCGGCCATGACGGCGCAGAAAGTCATCATGGTCCCCACCGACAGGTCGATGCCGGAACTGATGATGACGTAGGTGCAGGCGATGGCCAGCACGCCGTTGACAGCGGTCGATTGCAGGATGCTCACCAGGTTGTCCACCTCCAGGAAATTGCTGGAGGCGAAGCTGAAGAACACCATCAGCAGCAACAGGCTGGCGAAGGCCAGCAGCTTCTGGCGCGCGGCCGGGTTGAACAGGCGGGCGCGCAGGCCCGGGGAAGTCTCTGGAGTGGCCATGGATGCGGTGGGAGCGGAGTGGATGTTGTTTGCCATGATCGTCGGTGCTCTGGGTTCGGATGGAATGGGGCGGCGTGGTCTCGTGGGCGCCTGGTCTCGTGGGCAGGTGGCTAGAGCACCGCCGATTCGCGTTGCGTGGCCAGCTGCATGATCTTTTCCTGGGTGGCCTCGGCGCGCGAGAGTTCGCCCGTCACGCGCCCTTCGCACATCACCAGGATGCGGTGGCTCATGCGCAGCACCTCGGGCAGTTCGGAAGAAATCATGACGATGGCCTTGCCTTGCGCGGCCAGGGCGTCGAGCAGCTTGTAGATCTCGCTCTTGGCGCCGATGTCGATGCCGCGCGTGGGCTCGTCGAAGAACAGGATGTCGCAGTCGCGCAGCAGCCACTTGGCAATCACGATCTTCTGCTGGTTGCCGCCCGATAGCAGGCGCGCCTGCTGTTCCACCGACGGCGTCTTGATGGCCAGCTGGCGCACATAGCCCTGTGCCGCCTCGCGGATGGCGCGCTGGTCCATGAACCCGGCGCGGGTGAAACGGCCCATGCTGGAAAGCGCGATATTGGCCTGTACATCCATGCCCACGGCCAGGCCGAAGTGCTTGCGGTCTTCCGACAGGTAACCGATGCCGTGCGCCACCGCATCGGCCGGCGACTTGATCAGCGCCCGGCCACCATGAATGATGATCTCGCCCGACTCCAGCGGATCGGCGCCGAAGATGGCGCGTGCCACCTCGGTGCGGCCAGCGCCCATCAAGCCGGCAAAGCCGAGGATCTCGCCGCGCCGCAACTGGAAGCCGACCTCGCGGATGGCGCGACCACGATTGAGGCCCCGCACCTCCAGCACCACCTCGTTGGCTGAGGTATCGGGCGGGGTACGCTGCTCGCCATCGAGGGCGCGGCCCACCATCATGGCGATAATGCTGTCCATGGACGTCCCCTCCATGGGGACGGTGGCGATGTACCTGCCATCGCGCATGACGCTGACGCGATCGGCGATCTGGCGCAATTCATCCATCTTGTGCGAGATGTAGACAATGCCCACGCCCTGCGCCTGCAGGTCGCGGATGATGCGGAACAGTTCGCCGATCTCGGCATTGTTGAGCGCGGCCGTCGGCTCGTCCATGATCAGCACGCGCGAATCGAAGGACAGCGCCTTGGCGATCTCCACCATCTGCTGGCGTGCCACGGTCAGCTCGCCCACCGGTGTGCGCGGATCCAGGTCCAGGCGCATGCGCGCGAAGATGGCGGCGGCCTGGCGGTTCAGCTGGTCTTCGTCGACGAACAGGCCGAAGGTACGGCGCGGCTCGCGCCCGATGAAGATGTTCTGTGCCGCCGTGAGGTGATTCATCAGGTTCAGTTCCTGATGGATGATGCCGATGCCCAGGGCCTGCGCCTGGCGCGGCTCGCCGATCTCCACCGGACGACCATCCAGCAGGATCTCGCCACTGTCACGCTGGTACACGCCGGATAGGATCTTCATCAGCGTGGACTTGCCGGCGCCGTTCTCGCCCATGAGGGCGTGGACCTCGCCGGCGGCCAGCTCGAACTGGCAATTGTCCAGCGCCAGCACGCCGGGAAAGCGCTTGCTGACGTTACGTAGCGCAATCAGCGGGGCCGGCGGGGCCAGTGCTGCGTCCTGGCTGGAAGAAATGGCCGACGGTGTGGATGATGCGGATATTGCGGGCATTGCGCTTGTCTCCTGGTCTTCTTGCTTGCTCACCTCGGATGCATTGCCGGCCCTGTCTCGGGTCCTTGTCGATGCGCGATGCGACTCTGCGGTCGCTGTGCCGGTGTTCCGGCGATTTTGCAATTCTTGTGATTCTTGTGATTCTTGCTGCTTTTATGATTGCTGCTCTTTCGATTGCGGCCCCTTCAGGCCGCTCTCATGGCTGCTGTGCCAGATCGAAGATGCGGGTCATCGTCACCCACTTCTCGCCCTCCGGAGTCCATGGCGTGGGCGCCTGGAAGCGCCACATCAGCGCCTCCCACTCCCGCACGCGCGGATCATCCTGCATGGCGGCGGCCATCGCCGCCGCATCGTAGCGGGCATCGTCGGTCTCCATCACCATGGTCATGCGCGTGCCGAGGCGGTAGATTTCCATCCCGGTCACGCCATGCCGGCGCAGGTGCTGCGCGATCTCTGGCCAGATGCGGCGATGCTGCGCCTCGTACTCGGCGATCAGGGCCGCATCGTCCTTCAGGTCCAGGGCCAGCAGGTGTCGCATGTGCGGCTCCTTCAGGTCAGGGCGCGGTCGAGATGGGTATAGCCCCCATCGACGAACACCCACTGCCCGGTAGTATGGGAGGAGCGCCCCGACAACAGGAATACGGCCATGTCGGCCATTTCCTCCGAGGTCGTGAAGCGCTTGCCCAGCGGGATCTTGCTGGTGATGGCATCGAGCTTTTCCTGGGGATGCTCGAAGGTGGCGATCCATTTCTCGTACAGCGGCGTCATCACCTCGGCCGGGATCAGCGCATTGACGCGCACGCCATCATCCCGCAGGGCTGCAGCCCATTCGCGGGTCAAGGACAGTTGCGCGCCCTTGGAAGCGCAGTAGCCACTGGTATTGCCCTGGCCGGTGAGCGCAGTCTTGGAAGAGACATTGACGATGGCACCACGCGTGGCCTTCAGGTGCGGCACGCAGTAATGCGCCATCACGTAATAGTGGATCAGGTTGCGCTCCAGCGAGGCCACGAAGTCGTCGCGGCCAGCCTCCAGCCCCACGCTGTCGTTCACGCCGGCATTGTTGACCAGGCCATCGAGTCGCCCGAAACGCTGGACGGTCTCGGCCACCGCCTCGCGGCAACGGGCGTCGTCCTGCAACTCCAGCTGGAACAGCGCGGCACGGGGTTGCAGCTCCAGCAGGCGCGCCCAGAACTGCGGTTCCGGCTCGCTACGTGCAAATACCACCGGGATGGCGCCCTCGGCGGCCAGTTGCATGCTGATCGCGCCGCCGATGCCGGAGGCACCGCCGGTCACGATGACGACCTTGTCTTGCAGGTTCAAGTCCACTTCAGTCTCCGTAATCTTTTATATCGTTTTCGGTACCTGCTGCTGCGAACTAGCCACGAAAGCGGTACTGCTCCAGTGACTCCGGCTTCATCTCGATGGAGAAGCCCGGCCGGCTCGGCGGCATGTAGGCGGCGTTCCTGACCACGCAGGGATCGATGAAGTGCTCGTGCAGGTGATCCACATACTCGGTCACGCGCCCTTCCTTGCTGCCGGAGATGCACAGGTAATCGATCATCGACAGATGCTGTACGTATTCGCACAGGCCGACGCCGCCAGCATGCGGGCAGACCACCTTGCCATACTTGGCGGCCATCAGCATCACGGCCAGGATCTCGTTGACACCACCCAGGCGACAGGAATCGATCTGCACCACGTCGATGGCATCACGCATGATGAATTGCTTGAACAGCACGCGGTTCTGGCACATCTCGCCGGTGGCGACCTTGACCGCACCGATGCCTGCACGGATCTTGCGGTGGCCTTCCACATCATCGGGTGAGGTCGGCTCCTCGATGAACCAGGGCTGGGCGAACGCCAGGGCATTGACCCAGTCGATGGCCTGGTCCACTTCCCAGACCTGGTTGGCATCGATCATCAGGCGGCGCTCCGGCCCCAGGACTTCGCGGGCGATGCGCACGCGGCGCTTGTCGTCTTCCAGATCGCGGCCGACCTTGAGCTTGACGTGGCTGAAGCCGGCATCGATGGCTTCCTGGCACAGGCGGCGCAGCTTGGCGTCGTCGTAGCCCAGCCAGCCGGCCGAGGTGGTGTAGCAGGGATAGCCTTCCTGCTGCAGGATGCGCAGGCGCTCGCTCTTGCCCGCGGCCTTCTCGCGCAGCAGCGCCAATGCTTCCGAGGGCGTGATGCAGTCGCTGATGTAGCGGAAGTCGATGGTGCGCACCAGCTCCTCGGGCGACATGTCGGCCACCAGTTGCCACAGCGGCTTGCCGGCGGCCTTGGCCCACAGGTCCCAGGCGGCATTGACCACGGCGCCGGTGGCCAGGTGGATGGCGCCCTTGTCCGGGCCGATCCAGCGCAGTTGACTGTCGGAGGTGACGTGGCGCCAGAAGCGGCCCATGTCGGCCGCGATCCATTCCAGCTCCAGGCCCACCACCAGATGTTCCATGGCGCGGATGGCGGCGCAGCAGATCTCGTTGCCACGACCGATGGTGAAGGTCAGCCCGTGGCCCTTCAACGCGTCGTTGTCGGTGTCGAGGATGACATAGGCAGCGGAATAGTCCGGGTCCGGATTCATCGCATCCGAGCCGTCCAGCGACTGCGAGGTGGGAAAGCGCACGTCCAGCACGCGCATGGCGGTAATCTTGGTCATCGGTCTCTAGGTTGGATCGCCGATCCTGACGGCACGCTGCCAACGTGAGCGTACGCCGGTCTCCTCGGCGGGCAGACTGCCGTGTCGGCGGCCTGCCATTTTTATCGTCTCCAGGGCTTGGGCCCCGATTCACTCACAAATAAAATATGTTTTCATCTGTGAGAAACAGAGCATAACCTCGATTATCCTCTCATTGACGAGCCGACCCGATGAAGTTTCTGGGACAACCGATATCGATTCATGAATGACAAAGTACCAACAATATTTGAACCAGTAAAAAATACTTTTACAAATAAAATGGTGTCACCCATAAAATCACCTACAATCCAGACCGGAAATTGAGGCATTCATTCAAATAATTTCGGTAATCCGAGACAAATCCCACGTCGACACGAGCGACCAGGCCACCATGCCCAGAACCAGGAAAATCAATCCATCCGACGCCGATGTCATGCAGACCGCCGCCGTCGACGAGATCGGCGATGACAGCGGCGCCGCCAAGAACCGCTATGCCGCGCCGGCCCTGGACAAGGGGCTGGATATCCTGGAACTGCTGAGCCGTTCCGAGCAGATGCTGACCCTGAACCAGATTTCCCGGCAACTGGGGCGCAGCGTCAACGAGATCTTCCGCATGGTGGTGACGCTGGAGCAGCGCGGCTACCTGATCGCCGACAACGACCACTACCGCCTGTCACTGAAACTGTTTGAACTGGCCCACCACCACCAGCCGATCCGCTCGCTGGTCAGTACCGCCCTGCCGCACATGCGCGAACTGGCCAACCGCGCCGTGCAATCGAGCCATCTGACGGTCTACGAGGCTGGCCGCGTGATCGTGGTGGCCCAGGTCGACAGCCCCGAGCGCTGGGCCTTCGGCCTCAAGGTCGGGGCGCTGGTGAGCCTCACCGATACCGCCTCCGGCCATGTGCTGCTGGCCTTCCGTGATGACGCCGAGCGCGCCAGCATGCTGGCCGCGCATGTGCGCATGGATGGTGAACAGGAGATCGAAGCGGCGCAACTGATGCGCCAGATCGACGAGACCCGCAAGCGCGGGCACTCTCGCATGGAGAGCCGCCAGATCCGCGGCGTCATCAACCTGTCCTATCCCATCATGGGCGCCAACAACCGCATGCTGGCCGCCCTGAACGTCCCCTATATCGAACGCATCGACAAGAAGGTCAATCCCAGCCTGGACGAAGTACAAGGCATCGTCCAGGAAATCTCGGCGCGACTGTCGCGCCTGATGGGCGACTCCAGCTTCGGCGCCTGAAACTAGCCACCGAAACGCGCTTCGGGCAAGCCGCGCAGACCAGTCAGGGCGACCGAGAACAAGGCGCCGGCCGACGGGTCCTGCGCGCGCTGCTCCGCGCTCATGCCCTCATGGGCCGTCGTCACGTAAAGGGTATCGAGGGCGGCGCCACCGAAGGCCACGCAGCTGGGCTGGGCGGCAGGAATATCGACGACGCGATCAATGCTGCCATCGGGTGCAAAGCGCACTACCCGCGCCCCGCCCCACTGGGCGTTCCAGACGTAGCCCTCGGCATCGACCGTGGAACCGTCGGGACTGCCAGGCTGCTGCGTCAGGTCGGCAAAGACACGCTGGCCACTGACCGCACCGCTGGACCGATCGTAGTCGCAGACCATGATCTTGTTGGTCAGGGTGTCGCAGTGATACATCAGCCGCCCGTCGGGGCTGAAGCAGATGCTGTTGGAAATGGCGATACCCGGCAGCGGCAGGCGCTCCAGGATCAGATCGGTGTTGAGCCGGTAGAAGCTGGCGATGGGCTCCCGGGCGGCGTCTTCATTGAGGGTGCCGAAGACGAAACGGCCCTGGCGGTCGCAGCGACCATCGTTCAAGCGCGTGCCGGGGAGGTCGTCCTCGACCCGGCAGATCGGCGTGATGGTGCCGGTGGACAGATTGAAGAATGCCAGGCGCGAGGCCAGGCCGATCAGCAATTGTTCGGGATCGGCCGTGAAGGCGTAGCAGCATAGCCGCTCGGGCATGCCCCAGCTGCGCGTGGCGCCGCTTTGCGGGTGGTGGTTCCACAGGCGCGCGGCGTGGATGTCGGTCCAGAAGACCGATTGCGAACGTTCGCACCACAGCACACCTTCGCCCAGTTCATGTTGTCCATCGACCAGCAATTGCGCATTCATCGGGGTTCCGCCTGCAAATCAAGTAAATGAGTAAAACGATTTAAACAATATAGATCCGTACACTGGCGTGCAAATCGCCCGCCACAACGACAAAAAAGGGTGGGCTTGCGCCCACCCTCAACTACATCAAGACCACCTCAGGAAGGATTACAGATACTACTAATCGTTACATTAGAACGAGTGGGCGATACCGAAGTAACCACCGGTCTGGCTCAGGCCAGACGGACCGACGTTGCCGCCGTTTTCCAGCGCGTGGCTGGCACCCGTGCCGTTATGAACGGTACCGATGTCCACGTACAGCAGGGTACGCTTGGACAGGAAGTAGTTGATACCGGCCATGTACAGGTTGGCAGTGCCGCCGCCGTTGCCCGTGCCGTTGGTGACGGAGGCATTGTTGGCGTTGACGTGGAACCATGCACCCACCAGTTGCAGTTGCGAGGTCACGTCATAGTTGGCACCCACCCAGTAGTGGTTGGCGCGGTCCGGAGCACCGGCGGCAGCGTCAGGTGCGCGCAGGTTTTCGTAACCGGCGAACATCTTGAGCTTGTCGAACTTGTAGGTACCACCCAGGATCAGCTCCTTGGAGTGACCCCAGATGTCGCTGTAGTTGCCGTTGGAATCGCGGACCACGTCATAGATGGCGCGCAGTTCCAGGCCGTTCTTCTGGTAGGCCAGGGAGATGCCATCCTTGCGGCCATCGCTGGAGCCAGTGTTGGTCACGCCGCCGTTGAACGAACCCGGCTTTTCACCCAGGCTGGTCTGCAGGCCGACGGTGAAGCCACCCATGTCAGGGCTGTTGTATTCGATGATGTTGCTGGCGCCCGGCCAGTTGCGGCCGTTGACCAGGCTAGCTGTGCCGATAGCCTGCTGGCCGGTCGGATCCAGATACCAGATGTCGTTGTTGATGAACAGGTTCTTACCGAACTTGATCGAGCCAGCGCTGGCCGAGGACAGGCCGACGTAGGAACGACGATTGAACAGTGCGTTACCGTTGCTGGTATCCGAACCGTTGAAGCTGCCCTTGGTCGAATTGAAACCGGACTCCAGCAGGAAGAAGGCATTGGTACCGCCGCCCAGGTCTTCCGTACCCTTGAAGCCGATCATGCTGGTACCCCACTGGTTGTTCGCCGCGCTCCACTTGGAGCCGGTACCGTTGGCGCCCGCATTGGTCTGGAAGTCAACACCTGCCACGACACGGCCGTAGATGGTGACGCTGCTGGTTTGTGCTTGTGCCGATGCCGAGAATGCACCCATCAGCGCGAGCGCGCACAGGGTCTTTGCTCCAGTAAAGGATGGCTTCACTTGCTTCATGAATAGTCTCCGTGGATATTGCCGTTTAAATTTTTTTCGTCGGTGGGCTTGGTCGTGCAGCGCTTGCACTTCAGACCCCGTGAATCCTGACGGACCCCTGACGGTCTCCCAACTTTTTGTTTTGATGCTGCCCGACCTTCTCTTCTTTCATCCCGGAAGCTGCGTTCGATGGTTTGTACAGCCCGGAATGTGGCTAGATACTAATTTTTACGTTCATGTCTTTCCAATGAATTCTTTAGCATTTCCGATATGCGATTTGATATCATGAATTTCTAATAAAAAATCTACTTACAAAACCTAAAAAATATCCCCCGGAGACTTATGAAGAACAGTGATCCCAACTGGTTTCTGCGGGCGCGATTGAAGACCCGCCAGCTCCTTCTGCTCATCGCCCTCGACGACACCCGCAATATCCACCGCGCCGCCAGCGAGCTGAACATGACGCAGCCGGCTGCTTCCAAGCAACTCAAGGACCTTGAGGACATGCTGGGCGTGTCGCTGTTCGAGCGCCTGCCGCGCGGCATGCGGCCCAGTATCTATGGCGAGGCGATGATCCGCCACGCGCGCATGGCGCTGACCAGCCTGTCCAAGGCGCATGAGGACATCGTGGCGCTCAAGTCCGGCCTGTCCGGCCAGGTCGACGTGGGCGTGATCCTCTCGCCGGGCATGGCCCTGCTGCCGCCGGCCATTGCACGCGTGAAAGAACACGCGCCGATGCTGCGCATCGGCGTCGAGGTGGAAAGCAGCAACATCCTGCTCTCGCGCCTGCTGCACGGCGAGCTCGATTTCATCATCGGCCGCATCCTCGACGAGGAAGCCCGCAGCGGGCTGGTCTATGAAGAGCTGGCCGATGAACCGGTCTGCGCGGTGGCCCGTGTCGGTCATCCCTTCCAGTCACGCACCGACCTGACCCTGGCTGACCTGGCCGGCGAGGCCTGGATCATGGCCCCCAAGGGCAGCATCCTGCGCGCGCGCTGCGACCAGATGTTCCGCGAGCAAGGCCTGGCGCCGCCCTCCAACGTGGTCGATACCACGGCCATCCTGTTCATCACCAGCCTGTTGCAGCAGACCGATTTCATCTACGCCATGCCCACCGAGGTGGCGCGCTACTACACGCAGGCCCGCCTGATGGACATCCTGCCCATCGAACTGCCCTGCCGCATGGCCGGTTTCGGCATCATCACGCGCCAGGACAATCTGCTCTCCCCAGGTGCCAACCTGGTGCTGCAGGCCATCCGTGAAGTGGCGAAAATGATTTACTGATATCGGATCCGGGTGCGGAGCCAGGCCATTATGTGGCGCCCAAGCCTCATTTCGCCCCGGAGTTTTATTAAGAAATGTAAGGAAGAGTAAGTCGACCTGAGAGAAATAAAAAAAACGGATCGCCTGATATTTTCCGA
Organism: Herbaspirillum sp. NPDC087042; assembly: GCF_044745245.1. Taxonomy (NCBI): domain Bacteria; kingdom Pseudomonadati; phylum Pseudomonadota; class Betaproteobacteria; order Burkholderiales; family Oxalobacteraceae; genus Herbaspirillum; species Herbaspirillum sp. NPDC087042. Next base: position 248,206 of record NZ_JBIUZW010000006.1, read on the forward strand.
CCCACAGAAAATTAAAAAAAGCAGCAGCAAAAAAACAACAGGAAACTAAGTTTTTTGCGCAAAAAAAAGAGTCGCCATACGGCGACTCTTTTCCCTGGATCAACAGGCAGGCCCGAATTCCCCTTAGGGAAGGCCAATAGCGGTCCTCAGACCCAGCCTGCATCCACGATGAATTCCTGCGCGGTGCACATCGCACTGTCATCGGCGGCCAGGAACAACACCATGCGCGCCAGATGCCAGGGCAGCAGGTCGCCCTGCAGGCACTGGTTGCGGGCGATGGCCTTCTTGCCTTCTTCATCCAGCCACAGCTTGATCTGGCGCTCGGTCATCACCCAGCCCGGCGTCACGGTATTGACGCGGATCTTGTGCGGACCGAGGTCGCGTGCCAGACCACGGGTCAGGCCCAGGGTCGAGGCCTTGGCCGTGGTGTAGACCGGGAAGCCGCCACCGGACTGGTGCCAGCTGATCGAGCTGAAGTTGATGATGGAGCCGCCACCACGGCGCTTCATCCCTTCCACCACCGATTGCACGGCAAAGAAGGAGGGACGCTGATTGATGGCAATGCGGTCGTTCCAGTACTCCAGCGTCACCTCTTCCAGGGTGTGACGCTGGTCGTTGGCGGCATTGTTGACCAGCACGTCGAAGTCGCCCAACTGGGCTTGCAGTTCGGCGATGGTGGCCTGGAACGCCGGGATGTCGCGCAGGTCGCAATGGCGGAACAGCGGCTTGGGATGGCCGGCCGCCGCCACTTCATTGCACAGCGCTTCGCTGGCTTCGCTGGCGATATCGACGAAGGCCACCTGCGCGCCCTGTTGCGCAAACGCTTCCACGATGGCCGCGCCGATACCGGTGCCACCACCGGTGATGAAGACGCGTCGGCCCTTGAGGCTGGGGAAGTTCGCCAGTTGTACGTCCTGCGGGGTATTGCTCATGTGAGGTTTCCTTGCTGGCCAGTATCGTCGCCACGCGGCGACACTGGCCCATTCAATGGGTAAAAGATCAGTGCGAGTGCTTGGGCACGGCCGCGCCACGGCAGCCGACCAGGAAGTCGAAGTCGCACCCTTCGTCGGCCTGCAGCACGCGGTCCACGTACAGCGACTGGTAGCCGCCGACCATCTCGGGCTTGCGTTCGGCCAATACCTTGGCGCGTTCGGCCAGGCGACGCTGCATCTCTTCGTCGCTGACGTCCAGCTGCAAGCGGCCGGCATAGGCGTCGAGTTCGATGAAGTCGCCATCCTGCACGATGCCCAGCGGACCACCGGCCGCAGCCTCCGGCGCCACATGCAGGATCACGGTGCCGTAGGCGGTGCCGCTCATGCGCGCGTCCGAAATACGGACCATGTCCTTCACGCCGGTGGCCAGCACCTTGGGCGGCAAGCCCATGTTGCCCACTTCGGCCATGCCGGGGTAACCCTTGGGGCCAACGTTCTTCATCACCAGCACGCAGCTGGCATCGACGTCCAGTTCCGGATCGTTGATGCGTTCCTTGTAGTGCGCGAAGTCTTCGAAGACCACCGCGCGACCGCGATGCTTCATCAGTTCGGGGGTGGCGGCCGAGGGCTTGAGGACGGCACCGCGCGGGGCCAGGTTGCCACGCAGGATGCAGATGCCGCCATCCTCGATCAGCGGCTTGGCCAGCGGGCGCACGACTTCATCGTTGTAGATCGGCGCGTCCTTGACGTTGTCCCACATGGTCTGGCCGTTCACGGTCAGCGCATCCGGGTGCGGCAACAGATCGGCTTCGCCCAGGCGGCGCATCACCGCCGGCAGGCCGCCGGCGTAATAGAACTCTTCCATCAGGTAGCGGCCCGAGGGCTGCAGGTCGACGATGGTCGGGGTGCCACGGCCGATGCGGGTCCAGTCTTCCAGTTCCAGGTCCACACCGATGCGGCCGGCGATGGCCTTGAGGTGGATCACGGCATTGGTGGAACCGCCAATGGCGGCATTGGTACGGATGGCGTTCTCGAAAGCCTTGCGGGTCAGGATCTTGGAGAGGGTCAGGCCCTCCCAGACCATGTCGACGATGCGCATGCCGGACAGGTGCGCCAGCACATAGCGGCGCGCATCCACTGCCGGAATGGCGGCATTGTGCGGCAGCGACACGCCCAGCGACTCGGCCATGCAGGCCATGGTCGAGGCCGTACCCATGGTGTTGCAGGTACCGGCCGAGCGCGACATGCCGGCTTCAGCGGCCATGAAGTCGTGGATGGTGATCTCGCCGGCCTTGACCTGCTCCGACAATTGCCACACCACGGTACCCGAGCCAATGTCGCGGCCCTGGTGCTTGCCGTTCAACATCGGACCGCCGGTCACGACGATGGCCGGCACGTCGCAGCTGGCCGCGCCCATCAGCAGGGCCGGGGTGGTCTTGTCGCAGCCGGTCAGCAGCACCACGCCATCGATGGGATTGCCACGGATCGATTCTTCCACGTCCATGCTGGCCAGGTTGCGGGTCAGCATGGCGGTGGGGCGCAGGTTGGATTCACCGTTGGAGAACACCGGGAACTCCACCGGGAAGCCACCGGCCTCGATGATGCCGCGACGCACGTGTTCGGCGATCTTGCGGAAGTGGGCGTTGCAGGGCGTCAGCTCCGACCAGGTGTTGCAGATGCCGATGACCGGCTTGCCCTGGAACTCGTGATCGGGGATGCCCTGGTTCTTCATCCAGCTGCGGTACATGAAGCCGTTCTTGTCGGCGGTACCGAACCAGCTGGCCGAGCGCAGTGTGCGGCTCTTGTCTTTCTTGTCGCTACTCATTGTTGGATTCCTGGTGTCTGACGAAATCGAATCTGGTGGTCCCGAATGCAAAAGGCGGGCTGCGCCCGCCTTGGTCACCGGTGTTACTTGTTCTTGTTATAGACGTCGAAGCACACGGCCATCAGCAGCACGAAGCCCTTGATCATCTGCTGGTAGTCGATGCCGATGCCCATGATGGACATGCCGTTGTTCATCACGCCCATGATGAAGGCGCCGATGACCGCGCCCATCACCTTGCCCACGCCGCCGGAGGCAGAGGCGCCGCCGATGAAGCAGGCCGCGATCACGTCCAGTTCGAAGCCCAGACCGGCCTTGGGGGTGGCGGTGTTCAGGCGGGCCGCGAAGATCAGGCCGGCCAGCGCGGCCAGCACGCCCATGTTGACGAAGGTGAAGAAGGACACGCGTTCGGTCTTGATGCCCGACAGCTTGGCCGCTTTCTCGTTGCCGCCCACCGCATAGACGCGACGGCCCAGCGTGGTGCGGCTGGTGATGAAGGTGTAGAGCACCATCAATGCGAACATGATGATCAACACGTTGGGCATGCCGCGATAGGTCGACAGCAGGTAGCTGAAGGCGACGATGGCGGCGGCGAACAGGCCGTTCTTCAACAGGAAGAACAGCACCGGTTCATCTTCCATGCCGTGCTTGGTCTGCTTGCGGCGGCCATGCAGCTTGACCAGGATCAGCACGACGGCGGCGATCACGCCCACCATCAGCGAGGTGGTACGGAAGGTGGCGCTGCCGGTCAGTTCAGGGATGAAACCCGAGGACAGCATCTGGAAGGTCTGCGGGAACGGGCCCAGGGACTGGCCCTGCAGCAGCGCCAGCGCCATGCCCTTGAAGACCAGCATGCCGGCCAGGGTGACGATGAAGGACGGGATCTTGAAGTAGGCGATCCAGTAGCCCTGCGCCGCGCCGATCAGGCCGCCGGCGATCAGGCAGACGATCGAGGCCGGCACGAAGCCCCAGCCATAATCCACCATCAGCACCGCTGCCAGTGCGCCGATCAGGCCCACCACCGACCCCACGGACAGGTCGATGTGGCCAGCCACGATGACCATCAGCATGCCCAGCGCCATGATGACGATGTAGCTGTTCTGCAGCACCAGGTTGGTCAGGTTCAGCGGACGCATCAGCGTACCGTCGGTCATGATCTGGAAGAAGGCCATGATGGCCACCAGCGACATCAGCATGCCGTACTCGCGCATGTTGTTCTTCAGGAAGCTGCCGTAATCCTTCTTCTCGGCCGCTGCGCCGCTGGCGACTGCCGCTTTCTTGCTCATGTCAATGCTCTCCATTGTCTTGCTCCTCGGGTGCTCTCTGGTCTTGATATTGGTGATTGCCGCCGGTTTGGCTCCGGCTTGGTATCCTGCGTTCAGGCGGCCTGTGACAGGCCGGACTCATCGATGCGCTTGTTGCGCATGATGGCGCGCATGATGCTTTCCTGCGTCGCCTCGGCCTTGGGCAGGTGGCCCACGAACTGGCCTTCGTTCATCACGTAGATGCGGTCGCACATGCCCAGCAGTTCGGGCATTTCCGACGAGATCATGATGATGCACTTGCCCTCGGCAGCCAGCTTGCTGATGATGTTGTAGATCTCGAACTTGGCGCCGACGTCGATACCGCGCGTGGGCTCATCCAGGATCAGCACTTCGGGCTGCGAGAACAGCCACTTCGACAGCACCACCTTCTGCTGGTTGCCACCGGACAGGTTGACCACCTTCTGCAGCACGCTGGAACAGCGGATGCGCATCTGGCTCTTGAAGTCGGCGGCCACCTTGTATTCACGCGCCTCGTCGATAACGGTACGCTCGGACACGCCGCCCAGGTTGGCCAGCGAAATGTTCTTCTTGATGTCTTCTTCCAGCACCAGGCCATCGCCCTTGCGGTCTTCGGTGACGTAGGCGATGCCGTGATGGATGGCCTTGCCGATGGTGGACAGGTCTACCGGCTTGCCGTGCAGGAACACCTGACCGCTGATCTTCTTGCCATAGGCACGACCGAAGACGCTCTTGGCCAGCTCGGTGCGACCGGCCCCCATCAGGCCCGCGATACCGACGATCTCGCCGGCGCGTACCGTCATGTTGACGTCCTTGATGGCCAGGCGATCGCTGTGCAGCGGATGGTGCACGCGCCAGTCACGCACCTCGAAGATGACCTCGCCGATCTGCGGATCACGCTGCGGGTAGCGGTCGGCCATCTCGCGGCCCACCATGTGCTGGATGATGCGGTCTTCGCTGATGGGCTCGGCGCGGCAGTCGAAGGTATCGACCGTGCTGCCGTCGCGCAGCACCGTGATCGAATCGGCGACCTTGGAAATCTCGTTGAGCTTGTGGGAGATCAGGATCGAGGAAATGCCCTGGTTCTTCAGCTCCAGCAGCAGTTCCAGCAGCGCATCGCTGTCGCTCTCGTTGAGGCTGGCGGTGGGTTCGTCCAGGATCAGCAGCTTGACTTCCTTGGAGAGCGCCTTGGCGATCTCGATCAACTGCTGCTTGCCCACGCCCAGGTCACCGACCTGCGTCTGGGGCGACTCCTTCAGGCCGACCTTGGCCAGCAGCGCCTTGGCGCGCACATAGGACTGTTCCCAGTCGATCACGCCGCCGGTGGCCTGCTCGTTGCCCAGGAAGAGGTTCTCCATCACCGACAGCAGCGGCACCAGCGCCAGCTCCTGGTGGATGATGATGATGCCCAGGTGTTCGCTGTCGCGGATATCCCTGAAGGCGCGTACCTCACCCTTGTAGACGATGTCGCCCGAATAGGAACCGTGGGGATAGACGCCGGACAGGACTTTCATCAGCGTGGACTTGCCGGCACCGTTCTCGCCGACAATCGCATGGATCTCGCCTTCGCGCACCGCCAGGTTGACGTTGTTCAACGCCTTCACACCCGGGAAACTCTTCTCGATGCCGCGCATTTCCAGAATGTTGCTCATGATGCTGACCTCTCTTCTGCCGGTCTTGCGTTAATCACGTAACCGGACTTTTAAGTCTCGTATGCGTTGCATGTGAGCAAGCGCATCTTCCTGAAAGTATTAGTCCCGCACAGGGCGGGACTATGCTGTTCTTTTTGAGTGATCTTCTTGCGGATGATTCAGCAGGCGGCGCAGTGCGGGTTGCATGCTGGCCGCCCGCCCTGCTGCTTACTTGACCTGCGCTTCGGTGTAGTAACCGCTGCCGACCAGGATTTCCTTCCAGTTCGACTTGTCGACCACGACCGGCTTCAACAGGTAGGAGGGCACGACCTTCACACCGTTGTTATAGGTCTTGGTGTCGTTGATCTGGGGCTGCTTGCCACCCAGCACGGCATCGACCATACCGACCGTGACCTTGGCCAGTTCGCGGGTGTCCTTGAAGATGGTGGAGTACTGCTCGCCACGGATGATGGACTTGACCGACGGCACTTCCGCATCCTGACCCGAGACGTACGGGAACGGCTGTTGCGGGCTACCGTAGCCTACGCCACGCAGCGAGGACAGGATACCGATGGACAGGCCGTCATACGGCGACAGCACGGCATTGACCTTGGCGTTGGTGTAGTAGGCCGACAGCAGGTTGTCCATACGGGCTTGGGCGGTAGCCGGATCCCAGCGCAGGGTCGCGACCTTGTCCATGCCCATCTGCTTGGAGCGCACCACCAGCTTGCCGCTGTCGATGTAGGGCTTCAGCACCGACATGGCGCCGTTGTAGAAGAAGAAGGCGTTGTTGTCGTCCGAGGAACCGCCGAACAGTTCGATGTTGAACGGACCCTTGCCATCCTTCAGGCCCAGCGCCTTTTCCAGCGATTGTGCCTGCAGCACGCCGACCTGGAAGTTGTCGAAGGTGGCGTAGTAGTCGACGTTCTTGGAACCACGGATCAGGCGGTCATAGGCGATGACCTTGACGCCCTTGTCGGCGGCCTTCTGCAGCACGTCGTTCAGCGTGTTGCAATCTATATCTGAGATCACCAGTACCTTGGCGCCCTTGGTCAGCATGTTCTCGATCTGGGACAGCTGGTTGGGGATGTCGTCTTCAGCGTATTGCAGGTCGGTCTGGTAACCCTTTTCCTTCAGGACCTTGACCATGTTGTTGCCGTCGGCGATCCAGCGTGCCGAGGACTTGGTGGGCATGGCCACGCCGACCAGCGCCTTGCTTTGCGCGCTCACTTGCGCGCTGATGGACATCAGGGTCACGCCCAGGCCGAGTGCAATGCCGGTCAATACCGATTTGATTTTCATGCTTAGAGTCTCCAGTTTGTTATGGAATGGCGTGTTGTAGTTGTCGTCCAAACAGCGCCGCGATTCCTGATCAATGACATGCAGAGCAACTGTTTTGCGGGCTCTACATTAATGTCTTTACCAATACATTTCTAATGATTTTTTGAGCGTAATGGATATGTTTTTCGGTATAACTCCCTCTATGTAAAGTTATCTAAACTAATCTTAGAAAATCCCTCTCAAGCCCCGGCTGGCGCGGCTTTCGCCGATGCCACCGGTTTGCCGCGCAAGGCCCCCAGCGAAATCACCCGCTGCGCCACGCAGAAGACGAACAGCAGCGCGCCAATGAAGATCTTGGTCCACCAGGAACTGAGGCTGCCATCGAAGGCAATCAGGGTCTGGATCACCCCCAGGATGAGCACGCCGGTGAGCGTGCCGGCCACATAGCCATAGCCTCCGGTCAAGAGCGTGCCGCCGATGACCACCGCCGCGATCGCATCGAGCTCCACGCCCTGCGCATGCAGGCCATAGCCGGACAGCATGTAGAAGGAGAACAGCACGCCGGCCAGCGCCGCGCACAGGCCGCTGAAGGCATAGACCAGGATCTTGGTGCGCCCCACCGGCAAGCCCATCAGCAGGGCCGAGGATTCGCTGCCGCCGATGGCGTAGACGGCACGCCCGAAGCGGGTGCAATGGGCCATCCAGATCGCCAGCGCCAGCATGGCCAGGGCGATCACCACGCTGGGCGAGATGAACAGGCCCGCCAGTTCCAGCCGGGTCTGCGACATTGCCACGAACAGCGGTTCGTCGATGGTGATGGAATTGATGCTGATGAGGTAACACAGGCCACGCGCCAGGAACATGCCGGCCAGCGTGACGATGAAGGCCTGCAGCTTGAAGTAGTGGATCATGGCGCCCATGGCCGCGCCGAAGGCCGCGCCCATGGCCAGCACGGCAGCGATCACCAGCAGCGGCGGCCAGTGCCAGCTCTGCAGCAGGTAGGCCGAGACCATCGTGGTCAGGGCCAGCACCGAGCCCACCGAGAGGTCGATGCCGCCGGAGAGGATCACGAAACTCATGCCGATGGCCACCACCAGCAGGAAGGCATTGTCGATCAGCAGGTTCAGCATCACCTGGGGCGAGAGGAAGCCGTCATAGCCGACGGCGCCGGCGACCAGCATCACCACCAGCAACAGCACCGTCACCAGCGACGTGAACCAGGGCGCGCGCGAGGCGCGGCGCAGGGAATGCGACAACATCATGATGCTGACCTCTTGAACATGCGACGGAATTCGGGCGACTGCGACAGGCACACCAGGAACACCACGATGGACTTGACCACCATGTTGACCTCGGGCGGCACACCCAGCGAATAGATGGTGTAGGTCAGCGTCTGGATGATGAGTGCGCCGATGACGCTGCCCACCAGGCTGAACTTGCCACCGGCCAGCGAGGTGCCACCCAGCGTGACGGCCAGGATGGCATCGAGTTCCAGCAGCAGGCCGGCATTGTTGGCGTCGGCGCTCTTGATGTTGGAGGCGATCATCAGCCCGGCCAGGCCGGCACAGGCGCTGCAGAACATGTAGACGAAGAAGATCAGCGCCGCCGTACGGATGCCCGCCAGGCGCGAGGCCACCGGGTTGATGCCGACCGATTCGATGAACAGGCCCAGCGCGGTCTTTTTCATCAGCAGCGCCAGCAGCACGAACATGGCCGCCGCGATGAAGAGCGAGAACGGCAAGCCCAGCAGGTAACCACCGCCGAGGAAGAAGAAGGGCTTGTAGTACACCGTCACGATCTGCCCGTCGGTGAGCAACTGCGCCAGCCCGCGCCCGGCCACCATCAGGATCAGCGTGGCGATGATGGGCTGCAGGCCCAGGCCGGCCACCAGCAGGCCGTTCCAGGCGCCACACAGCAGCGAGGCCCCCATCGCGGCGGCCAGCGCCCATATCATCGGCACATTGCTGACATACTGCGACACGCCATCGACCACCACCATCTTGCCGCCCACCAGGATGGCCGCCATCGCCCCGGAGATCGCCACAACAGCGCCCACCGAGATATCCACGCCGCGCGTGGCGATGACCAGGGTCATGCCCAGTGCGGCCAGCATCAATGGCGCGGCGCGGTTGATGATATCGATCAGGGCGCCATAGAGGTGGCCGTCCTTGATCTCCAGCCGGAAGAAGCCAGGCACCAGCAACAGGTCGATCAGCAGCAACACCGCCAGCGCGGCCAGCGGGCGCACCAGCGGGTGACGCAGCAGCCAGCCCAGCATGGGCGCGCCGCTCTGCCCGGCGGCGTCGGGAATCAGTTTGGAATCCATGGAGGCACTCATGCGGCTTCTCCCGCGATCACCTGCAGCACCGACTGCTCATCGAGCTGGCCGCGCTCATACTCGCCGCAGGCGCGACGGTCGCGCAGCACCAGCATGCGGTCGCTGCAACGCAGGACTTCGGGAATCTCCGACGAAATGAAAAGAATGGACATGCCCTTGCGGCACATGGCGATGACGAAATCCATGATCTCCTGCTTGGCGCGGACATCGATGCCGCGCGTGGGTTCATCCAGGATCAGCATGCCCGGATCGGTGGCCAGCCAGCGGGCCAGCAAGGCCTTTTGCTGGTTGCCGCCGGAGAGCAGGCCGATGGGCGTCTCCAGGTCGGCGGTCTTGATGCCCAGCCATTTCACGTAATCGGCGGCGATCTGGTTCTGGCGCTTGCGCGGCAGCACGCGGAACAGGCCCTGCCTGGCCTGCAGGGCCAGGATGATGTTCTCGCGCACCGACAGTTCGAGGATGGCGCCTTCCTTCTTGCGGTCCTCCGAACAGAAACCGATGCCGGCCGCAATCGCATCGCGCGGCACCGTGAACTTGACGCTGCGCCCCTCGATGCGCAACTGGCCGCTATCAGCGCGGTCGGCGCCGAACAGCAGGCGCGCCATCTCGGTACGCCCCGAGCCCAGCAGGCCGCACAGGCCATACACTTCGCCGCGTCGCAATTGCAGCGTCTGCGGCGACAGCACACCGCGCCGGCCGAAATCATCGGCCTGCAGGAAGACCTCGCCACGACTGGCTTCGCCGGTCGACAGCTCGGCGGCCAGGGCCTCGGCACCGGCCTCGACCTTGCGGTGATCGACCGCCGGTGCGCCCACCATCTTGTTGACCAGCTCCAGTCGCGACAGCTCGGCGACCAGGTATTCACCCTCGCGCAAGCCATTGCGCAAGACGGTGATGCGGTCCGAAATCTCGTAGGTCTGGTCCAGGAAATGGGTCACGAAGAGAATCGCCATGCCCTGTTCGCGCAGGCGGCGCAGCACCTTGAAGAGCTGCTGCACCTCGGCCTCATCGAGGCTGGAGGTGGGCTCGTCCAGGATCAGCACCTTGGCCGAGACCGACAGGGCGCGCGAGATCGCCACCATCTGCTGGATCGCCAGCGGATAGGACGACAGCGGCGCGCCGACATCGATATCGATCTGCAATTGCTGCAGCAGCTGGCGCGACTGCGCATGCACGCTCTTCCAGTCGATGCGGCCGAAGCGGCGCGGGTAACGCCCCACGAAGATGTTCTCGGCCACCGACAGGTTGGGACACAGGTTGACTTCCTGATAGACCGTGCTGATGCCCAGCCCCTGTGCCTCCAGGGTGGAGGCCGGCGCAATGGGCCGGCCATCGAGTTCGATGCGCCCGCCATCGGGCTCGTAGACGCCGGTCAATACCTTGATCAGCGTGGACTTGCCTGCGCCGTTCTGTCCCATCAGGGTATGCACTTCCCCCGGGAACAGACGCAAGCCGACATCGCTGAGCGCCTTCACGCCCGCGAATGCCTTGTGGATACCGGAAAGTTCCAGCATGGGGCGCGCCTGCGCCCCGGGTGCCATCGTCATTGCAACTCCATCAAAACACCTCATGCCCATCAAAAAGCATCAAGCCAACGCAGATGGCATCAGGCCTGCGTGCCGCCCCCTAACGGCTGCACGCAGGCCCGGCCACGCTGTATCAATACTTGCGGTTGGGGAATTCCTTGGCCGCGACCTCGGCCGGGAAGACGCTTTCCTCGGTGGTGATGCGCTTGGGCACTTCCTTGCCAGCCTTGACGTCCTTGGCGATCTGCATCAGTTGCGGGCCCAGCAGCGGGCTGCATTCGACGGTGACGTTGAGCTTGCCGGCCATCATCGCTTCGAAGGCACCCTTGACGCCGTCGATGGAGATGATGGTGATGTCCTTGCCCGGCTTCAGGCCGGCTTCCTCGATGGCCTGGATGGCGCCGATGGCCATGTCATCGTTGTGGGCATAGAGCACATTGATCTTCTTGCCCTCGGCCTTGAGGAAGGCTTCCATCACTTCCTTGCCCTTGGCGCGGGTGAAGTCGCCGGTCTGCGAGCGGATGATCTTGAAGCGCGGGTCGGTCTTGATGATTTCCTCGAAGCCGGCCTTGCGGTCGATGGCCGGGGCCGAGCCCACGGTGCCTTGCAGTTCGACGATGTTGACGTCACCGGCCGGCATCGACTTGGCCTTGTCCAGCAGCCAGCGACCGGCGCGGCGACCTTCCTCGACGAAGTCCGAACCGATGAAGGTCACATAGAGCGACTTGTCGGTGACATTGACAGCGCGGTCAGTGAGGATGACCGGGATCTTGGCGGCCTTGGCTTCGCGCAGCACGGTTTCCCAGCCCGATTCCACCACCGGCGAGAAGGCGATGACGTCGACCTTTTGCGCGATGAAGGAGCGGATCGCCTTGACCTGGTTTTCCTGCTTCTGCTGGGCGTCGGCGAACTTGAGGTTCACGCCGGCCTGCTTGGCGGCATCCTTGATCGAGACGGTATTGGCGGTGCGCCATTCGCTTTCGGCACCCACCTGCGAGAAGCCCAGCGTGAGCGGCTTGTCGGCCGCGAAAGCGGACAGGCCAATGGCGCTGCTGCCCAGGCCCATGCAAATGGCTGCGCCCAGAAGCGCTCTTCTTTTCGTGTTCATTGTCAGTCTCCGTTGGCTGGGAAGTGTGGACTTCCCTTTGTTTTATGCGTGAGATGCGCTGCGCCGGGGGGATGCGTTTGACTTGTAGGAATAGTGATGACGGCGCGGTGCGGCTGGAACCGTGGACAACCCTGATCGTCCCTGATTCGCGCTCAATATTAGGCAAGCGACCAATCCGTATCCAATGAATTTTTAATGTTTTTCGATACCGTTTCACGCATCGATGGGCACCCGCACCAGCACGCCATGTCGCCACAACTGGCCGGTGCCGGATTGGCGGGATGCCTGCGGGGCTTGCGCAATTTTGATATCGTTTGCGTTCTTTTTTTCATTATTCCCTATTGGGGGGCGGTGTTAGGATCGGCCTGATTTTTTTGAAGCGCATTGCGTAGAGACCTGGCGCGAACCCTCATGAACAGCTGCCATCCTGCACCAATCGCCTTCGAGATCCCGGCAACGGGACGCTGCAATCCACCGATGACGCGCGCCGCACCCCATAACAAGATACGAGACACCATGCCTTCCCGAGCAACCGATGCCAACCGCTCAGGCGCCCAGGGGCTGCCGGCGATCCATACCTTGCAATCCGGGCGCCAGCGCCTGCACGTACTGCCCGCACTGGGCGGCGCACTGGCCGGATGGGAGTGGCAGCGCGAACAGCAATGGCTGCCGCTGCTGCGACCCTGGAGCGCCGATCCGGCCGCCCTCTATGCGACCTCGTGCTTCCCGCTGCTGCCCTGGTCCAATCGCATCACCGGTGGCGGCTTCGAGGTCGATGGCCGGCACTACCCGCTGCAGCCCAACCGCGCCGGCGAGCCCTATCCCATCCACGGCGACAGCTGGCGCCAGGCCTGGCGCATCTCGGCCCAGGCCGAGGACCGCATGACGCTGGAGCTGGATTCGGACCGCTGCGACGGCAACCCTTATATCTACCGTGCCCGCCAGTTGCTGACGCTACGCGAGAACGCGCTGGAGATCGAGTTGCGCGTCACCAATGCCGGCGAGGAGACCCTGCCCTTCGGCCTGGGCCTGCATCCCTACTTCCTGCGTGACGCCCAGACGCGCCTGCAATTCCGCTCGCGCGGTGTGTGGCTCTCCGGCCCGGATCGCATCCCCACCGGCTTCACCCGCTCGCTGCCGGCCGGCTGGGACTACAACCGCCCCGCCGCCCTGCAAGGCGGCCTGGTCGACAACTGCTTCGAAGGCTGGGATGGCCTGGCCATGATCGAGGACCCGACCCGTGGCCTGCGCCTGCAGATGCACACCACCGACCGCAGCGGCTATGTATTGATGTTCCGCCCCGACGGCCTGCCGTATTTCTGCCTGGAACCGGTCACCCATCCGATCGACGCCTTCCACCTGCCCAACCGCCCCGGCCTGATCGACCTGGCCCCGGGCGAAGACATGGTGCTGCTGACCCGCTTCACGGTCTGCGAGATCGCCCAGGAACTGCCGCAGGCCACCACCCAACACACCAGCCTGGCGCGCTGACGCCGGCACCACCATGACGATGAACCTGGACCACAACCAAGACTGCGCCCTGATCGCCCTCGACTGGGGCACCTCCTCCCTGCGCTGCTACCGCTTCGATGCCAGCGGCCAGGTGGTGGAGCGGCGCGCCCATCCCTGGGGCATCATGAACCTGCCCGCCGTGGCCCACGGTGACGACCCGCAGGCGCCTTACCGCGCCGCACTCGAAGCCGCCTGCGGCGACTGGATGCAGGCCGCGCCGCAAGCACCGCTGATCGCCGCCGGCATGGTCGGCAGCAAGCAGGGCTGGCGCGAGGCCGCCTACCTGACCGTGCCACTGGCACCGGATCGCATCGCCCGCCAGCTCACCGAAGTCGATACCGGCCTGGGCCGGCCTTTGTGGATCGTGCCGGGCCTGCTGCAGGTCTCGACCCTGCCCAACGTGATGCGCGGCGAAGAGACCCAGGTGGTTGGCGCGCTCCAGAAGCGGCGCGATGAGGAACTCCTGATCGGCCTGCCCGGTACGCATTCGAAGTGGGTACGCGTGACCGGCGGTCGCATCCAGCATTTCGACACCTTCATGACCGGGGAAGTCTATGGCGCGCTGTGCTCTCATACCATCCTCGGCCGCACCATGCAAAAGCCCGACAGCGCCGACGATGCCGCCTTCGTGCGCGGGGCGCGCGTGGCACAGAGCGCGCAGGGCCAGGCTGGCGTGCTCTCCAACATCTTCAGCAGCCGCACCCTGGGCCTGACCGGCGAACTGCCGGCCACGGCACAACCGGACTACCTCTCGGGCCTCTTGATCGGCCACGAGATCGCCGCGCTCAAGGCCCTGCAGCCACTGCCGCAGCAAGCCATCATCCTCATCGGCGACCCCGGCCTGTGCCGCCGCTACCGCCTGGCACTGGAGCTCTACGGCCTGGGGCCGGTCAGCGAAGCCACTGACGCCACCGAAACCGGCCTGTGGACGCTGGCGCGCCACGCCGGACTGGTCGCCTGAGCCCACTACGACAACGCACTACGGAAGAGAACATGTCCACCCACACCCAACGATTCAACGACGCCCTGCAGCAGACCGGCATGATCGCCATCCTGCGCGGCGTGCGCAACGACGAGGCCCAGGCCATCGGCGCAGCGCTCTACGAAACCGGTTTTCGCATCATCGAGGTGCCGCTCAATTCGCCCGAACCGCTGGCCAGCATCGCCATCCTGCGCAAGAGCCTGCCGGCCGACTGCATCGTCGGCGCCGGCACCGTGCTCAAGACGGCCCAGGTGCAGCAGGTCAAGGAGGCCGGCGGCGAACTGATCGTCATGCCCCACAGCGATGGCGCCGTGATCCGCGCTGCCCGCGAGGCTGGCCTGTACAGCGCGCCGGGCGTGGCCACTGTCACCGAAGCCTTTGCAGCCCTGGAGAACGGTGCCGACGTCCTCAAGATGTTTCCCGCCGAACAGCTGGGCCCGCAGGTGGTCAAGGCCTGGCGCGCCGTGATCGCGCGCGACATCGCACTGCTGCCGGTGGGTGGCATCACCCCCGAAGGCATGGCGGTATTCCGCGCGGCCGGCGCCTCCGGCTTCGGCCTGGGTTCGGCGCTGTACACCCCCGGCCTCACCGCCGAGCAGGTGCGCCAGCGCGCACAAGCCTTCGTGGCGGCCTGGAAGGCACTGGGCTGACATTGCACACAAGACATACATCGTTTTTACAGATCGCCCTGCGGTCATTCATCAGCTGAACAGATAAAACGCATAACCGGATAGAACAATGAAAATCACCAAGATCTCCACCTTCATCGTGCCGCCGCGCTGGTGCTTCCTCAAGATCGAGACCGACGAAGGCATCGTCGGCTGGGGCGAGCCCATCGTCGAAGGTCGTGCCCATAGCGTGGCCGCGGCCGTCGACGAACTGGCCGACTATCTGGTCGGCAAGGACCCACGCAACATCGAAGACCACTGGACGGTGCTCTACCGTGGCGGCTTCTACCGGGGCGGCGCCATCCACATGAGCGCGCTGGCCGGGATCGACCAGGCCCTGTGGGATATCAAGGGCAAGGCCCTGGGCGTGCCGGTGCACCAGCTGCTGGGTGGCGCGGTGCGCAATTCCATCCGGGTGTATTCGTGGATCGGCGGCGACCGTCCCGCCGACACTGCCGCAGCCGCCAAGAACGCCGTGGCGCGCGGCTTCACGGCCGTCAAGATGAACGGCACCGAAGAACTGCAATTCATCGACAGCCACGACAAGATCGAGCTGACCCTGGCCAATGTGCAGGCCGTGCGCGAAGCCGTCGGCCCCAATGTGGGCATCGGTGTGGACTTCCACGGCCGCGTCCACAAGCCCATGGCCAAGGTGTTGATCAAGGAACTGGAACCGTACAAGCTGATGTTCATCGAGGAACCGGTGTTGTCGGAAAACTCCGAGGCCTTGAAGGAAATCGCCCACCTCACCTCGACCCCGATCGCCCTGGGCGAGCGCCTGTACTCGCGCTGGGACTTCAAGCGCATCCTCTCCGAAGGCTACGTGGACATCATCCAGCCCGACGTCTCGCACGCCGGCGGCATCACCGAGACCCGCAAGATCGCCATGATGGCCGAAGCCTACGACGTGGCGCTGGCGCTGCACTGCCCGCTGGGCCCGATCGCGCTGGCCTCCTGCCTGCAGGTCGATGCCGGCAGCTACAACGCCTTCATCCAGGAGCAGAGCCTGGGTATCCACTACAACGAAAGCAATGACCTGCTCGACTACATTCGCGACAAGAACGTGTTCGCCTATGAAGACGGCTACGTCAAGATCCCGCAAGACCCAGGCCTGGGCATCGAGATCAACGAAGAATATGTCCGTCAGCGTGCCGAAGTCGGCCACCGCTGGCGCAACCCGATCTGGCGCCACAAGGATGGCAGCTTTGCCGAGTGGTAAAGCGATAGGTCCCGCGCCAAACCCTCCTCCTCGGTAGTCCCTCGGCCCGGTCCGGCGCAAGCTGGCCGGGCTTTTTTACGCCTGTCCGGTCAGCGATGCCACTGCGATTGATCTGCCAGGCAGATGGATGCGATCTGAATATTCCATTTAACTAATGAATCAAAAACTGGCAAAGTCTCACATTTGAATTTCCAGGCAGCACATCCATGAGTCCAGGCATGCAAGACGCCTCCTCCCTCCCCGGTCATGCGCGCATGCGCAATGCCACCCGCGCCACCATGGCGCAGTTCTTCGTCAATGGCGCCACCTTCGCTACCTGGGGGGTGCTGATCCCCTCGGTGAAGGAGCGCTTTGCGCTGTCCGATGCCGTGCTCTCGCTGGCCATGCTGGCCGTGGCCGCCGGCGCGCTGCTGACCATGGGCCAGTCCGGCAAGTGGATCGCCCGCGTGGGCAGCGCCACCGCGCTGCGCCAGGTCGGCATCCTCTATGCGGCCACCCTGCTGCTGATCCCGCTGGCCCCACAGTTCTGGATGCTGGTGGCACTGCTGCTGGTGTTCGGCAGCGCCATGGCGGCCTTCGACGTGGCCATGTCGGTCCAGGCGGCCCTGGTGGAAGGGCAACGTACACGCCCCATCATGTCCACCCTGCATGCCATGTTCAGCATTGGCGGCATCGCCGGTTCTGCCCTGGGTGCCGTGCCTGGCCTGTCGCCGCTGGCGCATGCGGCACTGGTGGGCGCGGCTACGCTGGCCGTGGCGCTCTCCATCGGCCCCTTCGCCCTGCCCGACGAGACTGCCGACGCCGCTGCCGCCCACGGAGGCGACCGCAGCGCACGGCGCATGGTGCTGGTACTCGGTGGCATCGCCTTCCTGGCGCTGATGTGCGAAGGCGGGATGTATGACTGGGCGGCCGTCTACATGCGCGACGTGGCGCAGTCGCCTGCGGCCTGGGTCAGCTACAGCTATGCCGCCTTCTCGACCGGCATGGCGCTGGGTCGCCTGAGCGGCGACCGCATCCGTGCCCGTATCGGTGGCTTGCGTACCCTGGCCTGGAGCGGCGCAGCCGGCGCGGCTGGCATCGCCCTGGCGGCGGCCTGGCCGGATCCGCTGCTCACCATGGCCGGCCTGTTGCTGGGTGGACTGGGGATTGCCAACCTGATGCCGATCTTCTTCCTGGCGGCGGCCCGGGTACCGGGCATGGCCGCCGCCGAGAGCATCGCCGCCGTCGCGCGCTTTGCCTATGTGGGGATGTTGCTGGGGCCGGTGATCATCGGCGGCGTGGCCGAACACCTGGGCCTGCAAGCCGGCTTCGCGGGCGTGGCCCTGGTGATGCTGGGCGTGGCCCTGTTCGGCGGGAAGGCGGTAGGCCGCTTTATCTGAGGACCGTCACCGGCTCACGCCTGCGGCGGCGCGGCCATGATGGCCCGCAACTGCTGCTCGAAGACCTCCGGCGGCTGGCCGCCTTCGATCAGGTAGCGGTCATTGACGATCACCGCCGGCACGCTGCGGATGCCGCGTTGCGCCCACAGCTGCTCTTCTTCCCGTACCTGGCTGGCAAAGCGCTCCGAATCCAGCACGGCGCGGGCCTCCTGGCCATCCAGCCCCACCGATTGCACCAGCCAGACCAGCACGTCGGCATCGCCGATGTCGCGGCCGTCGGTAAAGTAGGCGCGCAGCAAGGCCTGCTTGAGCGCCAGTTGCGCGCCCTGCTCCACGGCCCAGGCCAGCAGCCTGTGGGCGTCGAAGGTGTTGTAGACGCGGCTGTCATCGTCGCGGTTCATCACGAATCCGACCCCGGCGGCACGTTCGCGGATCTGCTCGCGGTTGGCGCGGGCCTGGTCCGCGCTGATGCCGTACTTGGCGGTGATGATGTCCAGGTGCCGCTGGCCGCCCGCCGGCATGTCGGGATTGAGTTCAAAGGGATGGAAGGTGATCTGTGCGGAGGTCGCCTCGCCGATGCGCTGCAAGGCGGCTTCCAGGCCGCCCAGGCCGATCGCGCACCAGGGGCAGACGACATCGGAGACGATGTCGATCTTGAGGGTTTTCTCATGTGTCTGGGTCATCTTCAACGGCTCCTCTGGGCTGATGCCCGGTGCTCGCGCCGGGAGCGGCACGAGCTGGGCAAGTGGAGCGATTATAGAACTGGATAGGACTGGACATGCAGGCACTGCCCGCCCCCCATCACGGCCGCTTGTTGGCCCGCTGCAGGCTGGCACTGCGCAGAAACTCGAAATCTACCCCCTGGTCGGCCTGGGTCACATTCTCCAGGAACAGCTTGCGATAGCCGCGCTCGGCGCTGGGCCGCACGATCGGCTGTGCCTGCGCGCGCCGCGCCAGTTCTTCGTCCGATACCAGCACCGTGATCTCGCGCCCGCTCACGCTCAGGCGCACCCGGTCGCCCGACTGGATGTAGGCCAGCGGACCACCGATGGCTGACTCCGGCGTCACGTGCAAGACGATGGTGCCAAAGGCGGTACCGCTCATGCGGCCATCCGAGATGCGCACCATGTCCTTCACCCCGGCGCGGGCCAGCTTGCGCGGGATCGGGATGTAGCCCGCCTCGGGCATACCGGGCGCGCCCAGCGGACCGATGTTCTTCAACACCAGCACATCGTCGGCGGTGACATCGAGTGCCTCATCGTCGATGCGCGTGACCAGGTCCTCGATCCCCTCGAAGACTACGGCGCGGCCCTCGTGCTCCATCAGCCTGGGGTCGGCGGCGGATTGCTTGATGATGGCTCCACCCGGTGCCAGGTTGCCCTGCAGCACCGCGATGCCGCCCTGTGGATAGATCGGATTGGCGACCGTCCTGACCACGTCCTGCGCGAATCCGGGGCCGGCGGCCTCGATCTCCTGGCCCAGCGTGCGGCCGGTGACGGTGAGCGCATCGAGCTTCAGGAGCGGCTTGAGTTCGCGCAACAGGGTGGCCATGCCACCGGCGGCGTGGAAATCTTCCATGTAGTGCTGGCCGGAGGGCTTGAGATCGAGCAGCACCGGGGTTTCGCGCCCCATCTGGTCGAGCCGGGCCAGGTCGATGGTCATGCCCAGGCGGCCGGCGATCGCGGCCAGGTGGACGATGGCATTGGTGGAGCCACCGATGGCCAGCAGCACGCGCATGGCGTTATGGAAGGCATCCTCGGTCAACACCTTGTCGATGGTGAGGCCATCGGCGGCCATCTGCACCGCGCGCTGGCCGGTCTGTTCGGCAATGCGGATGCGGTCGGCGGTCACTGCCGGCGGTGAGGCGCCGCCCGGCACCGTCATCCCCAGCGCTTCGGACAGGCAGGCCATGGTGCTGGCCGTCCCCATCACCGAGCAGGTCCCCACGCTGGCGACCAGCTGGTTGTTGACGTCGGCCACTTCCTCTTCATCGATCTCGCTGGCGCGGTACTTGGCCCAGTAGCGCCGGCAATCGGTGCAGGCCCCCACGCGCTCGGAACGATGCGAGCCGGTCAGCATGGAACCGGTGATCAACTGGATCGCCGGCAGGCCCGCCGAGGCCGCGCCCATCAGCTGGGCTGGCACGGTCTTGTCGCAGCCACCGATCAGGATCACCGCATCCATGGGCTGGGCGCGGATCATTTCCTCGGTATCCATGGACATCAGGTTGCGCAGGTACATGGAAGTCGGCGAAGAGAAACTCTCATGGATGGAGATCGTCGGGAAATCCATCGGCAAGCCGCCCGCCAGCATGACTCCACGCTTGACCGCCTCGATGAGCTGCGGCATGTTGCCGTGGCAGGGATTGTAGGCGCTGCCGGTATTGATGATGCCGATGACCGGGCGGTCCAGCGCCTGGTCGGTATAGCCGGCGCCCTTGATGAAGGCCTTGCGCAGGAACAGCGAAAAACCCTGGTCGCCGTAGGAGGTCAGGCCACGCTTCATGCCGGCCGGGGCTTTCTTGGAGGAGTTGGAATTGTCAGTCATGGCATCACGCTTCACAGGGTTGGGTTGGATTGCAAAGGACAAGGTATCTAGCGGTTGACCACGCGGGCCGGGATGAACAGCACGATCAGCAGGCTGGCCAGTACCAGCGAGGCGGCCACCAGGAACAGCCCGGCCGACAGGGCATTGGTATGGGCCTTGAGCCAGCCGATCACGGTCGGGCTGACGAAGCCGGCCAGGTTGCCAGCCGAGTTGATCAGCGCGATGCCGGCAGCGGCGGCGGTGCCACCCAGGAAGGCCGTGGGCAACGCCCAGAACATCGGCAGCGCACAGATGACGCCGGTGGCCGCCAGGGTCAGGCCGATCATCGAGGGCAGCAGTTGCCCCGGATAGAGCGCACACAGGCAGAAGCCCGCTGCCGCCACCAGGGCCGGGACGGCGATGTGCCAGCGTCGCTCGCGGTGCAGGTCGGCACTGCGGCCGACCCACTGCATGCAGACCAGCGCGCTGGCATAGGGAATGATGGTCAGCAGGCCGACCACAAAGGGACTCTGCACGCCGGCGTTGCGGATGATGGTCGGCTGCCAGAAGCCGATGGCGTAGGAGCCCATGATGATGCCGAAGAGGATCAGGCACAGCAGCCATACCCGCCCCGAGACGAATACCGACGCCAGCGTGCTGTGGGTGCGCGCCTGGCTGTCCTTGCCGATTTCATGGGCGATCACGCTCTTTTGCTCCTCGCTCAGCCACTTCGCATCGTCGACGCGGTCATCGAGATAGACATAGACGACCACCCCAAGGAGGATCGCCGGCAGCGCCTCCAGGATGAACAACCATTGCCAGCCGGCCAGGCCCAGCATGCCGGCGCAACTCTGCATGATCAGGCCCGAGAGCGGTCCGCCGAGGATGCCCGAGACCGGGTTGCCGGCCATCAGGATGGCTGTCATGCGTCCACGACGATGCGCCGGGAACCAATAGGTCAGGTACAGGATCATGCCGGGAAAGAAGCCCGCCTCGGCAATGCCCAGCAGGAAGCGTACCGCATAGAAGGCCGTCGGTGTGCTCACCCAGGCGGTGGCCATGGACAGCAGCGCCCAGGTCACCATGATGCGCGCAATCCAGCGGCGCGCGCCCACGCGATGCAGCAGCAGGTTGCTGGGGACTTCGAAGAGGAAGTAGCCGACGAAGAACAGGCCGGCGCCAAGGCCGTAGACGGCTTCGCTCAACTGCAGGTCATTGAGCATCTGCAACTTGGCGAAGCCGACATTGACGCGGTCCAGGTAGGCCACCACGTAGCAGATGAACAGCAGCGGCATGAAGCGCCAGGCGGCGCGCCGGAAGGTCAGGTCGGCGAGGTCGGCCTGGTGCTGCGCCCCCGCGATGGTGGAGTGGGTGGTCATGGGTGGTTTCGTCTCTTCCTTGGGTTCGTCTCGTTATGTCGATGCGGGAAGGAGACGATGAACGCCGGGAGGACAGGCATGCCGATGGCCACTCCGCGCTCACGCCGGCCATGGCCCGACATCAGGTGAGAGGAGTATTCCATCCGGGGCCGGCGCGAAAAAGCGCCTGCACCCGTTTTCAAATGATAAAAATATTTTGTTCCGCCGGGCCCGGCTTGTGCCACATCGGGCTAGCGCGCGGCGGGCCCGAGCTTGCGCAGCACGTCGGCGATCTCGCCGGCCAGTGCCTTGCTCAATGCAGCCGACGGCGCATGCCGCGCCGCGATCAGGCCGATCTTGCGCACCGGCGCTTCACCCGGCAGGGGAATGCAGGCCACCGGCAGGCTGGGCGACCACATCGATGACCAGTCGGGAATGAGGGAGACGCCGATGCCGGCGGCGACCAGTTCGACGATGGCCAGCAGGCCATCGATTTCCAGTCGCTGGCGCGGATGGATGCCATGGTCCCACAGGTAACGGTCGGCCAGCTGGCCGCCCGACACGGAGCGGCTGTAGCGGATGAAGGGCTCGTTCTGCAGCAGCTCATGGGCCTGGCGCTGCTTCATCTTGCGCGGGGCCACCACCACCAGCGGTTCGCTGCGCAGCAGGTGCCATTCGCAGGTCTTGGGGATGGCAAACTGTGGCTCCACCACGATGGCGGCATCCAGCTCGCCCGAGGCGACCTTGTGGCACAGATTGATGGAGCTGCCCGGCTCGGCGAAGATGGCCAGCTCGGGATAGCGGGAATAGATCCGCTGCAGCACCGGCGGCAGGATACAGGTCATGGCCGAGACGAACACGCCCAGCCGCAGCTCGCCGGTCTGGGCATCGACGTGCTGCGCCACTGCCTGCAGGTCGCGCACCGAGCGCAGTACGACGTGGGCGTTTTCCAGGATGCGCAGGCCCTCTGCGGTGGGCCGCACGAAGCGTCCCGAACGCCGCAGCAGCGGCACGCCCAGCAACTCTTCCAGCGAGCGGATGCGCGCGGCCACGGCTGCCGAGGTGAGATCCAGCTGGCGCGCCGCCTTGGCGATGGATCCGCATTCCAGCACGGCGACAAAACTCTGTACGTATCTGATATCCATGGTGCTCGCAGGGGTCGCAAGGGAACGGTGGGCCGGGCTGGCCGTGACCGGGGGCAAGTATTGCACTGGCTCGCCGAACGCGGAACCGGGAAAGGCGATCTTCAGATGATAAGGATTTTTGCTTCCGAACGGTGCCACCCGCTGGCCATCGTCACGACTGCCCGGCTCACCTGACGGTCTGTGCCGCCGTCCACAGGTCGCTGCCCTGGGTCTGCGCGCGCCAGCGTTCGAACCCGGCCCGCCAGGCTTCGAGCTGTCCCGGCAGGGGACGACGCGGATCGCCGCTGAGGGAATAGGCCATCCCTTCGACCAGCCATGAGGGCCGGGTCAACATGGCCAGGTTGCCCCATTGCTCGGCCTGGCGATGATGGATCATCTCATGGGCGACATAAAAATCGACCCAGCCGCGCGGCGCCACCGCCAGTCCGAGCGAGCCCACCGCCATCGCCGCGCGCTGGCCCAGGCCGAAAGTATCGGCGCAGGCGCGGGTGCTGCAGAACACCAGGCGCGGCGCCTGCCGGAACGGGCCGACCGCGCCGCTGGCCATCTGCCCGGCGCGCTGGTAGAGGGCCTCGGCCTGCTGGCTGCGCGCCGGATCATCCAGGCAGAGATGCTCGGAGACGCAAGTGATCTGCGGCATCAGCGCCGGCACCGCTACGCGCAAGGGCTTGACGATGGCCAATGCCGCCACCGGCGCGGCGATGACGAAGGCGCCGCACAGCGCGATCAGGTTCCGGGTGGACAGGTTCATGATGGAAGATGACTCCGGGAGGATGAGGGGATCGTGTCTGCTGCCGGCGCGGAAGGGGTCAGGCCCGCCCCTCTTCGCGTGCCTGCTCCATCAGCAATTCAAGGAAGGCCGCCGGTGCCGCATCGAGCACGGCCGTGCCATTGCGGCTGGCGGCCTTGTGCGTGACCACCAGCTCCCAGCACAATTCCACGCCGCGCAGGTTGACGCTGACCAGCTTGCCGCGCCGGCCACGCACCACGTCGCGCGGCAGCAGCGCCACGCCCAGGCCATGGGCCACCAGGTCCAGCAGGGTGACCAGGTCGCTGACCTCGAAGGCCAGGCGACGGCGCAGGCCGGCTTCGGCGAAGCCGCGATCGACCAGCACGCGCGTACCCAGGCCTTCTTCGAAATCGACGAAGTCCTCGCCGGCCAGTTGTTCCAGCGTCACCGACCTGGACTTGGCCAGGCGGTGCGTGGCATGACAGGCCAGCACCAGGTCCTCGCAGGCGATGATCTCGCTGTGCAGGCCCTCGCCACTTTCTTCGACGGGCAGGATGGCCATGTCCAGCTGGCGCGAGGCAACCTTCTCGTTGAGCTCGCCGGCGGCCCCCTGGCACAGCCTCACCTCCACGGCCGGATGGCGCCGGTGGAAGCGCGCCAGCACCGCAGGCAGGTCGACGAAGGAGGGCAGGCTCTGCACCGTACCGATGGAGAGGCGGCCACGGCGCATGGCGCTGACATCGGCGACATCGGTAGCGCCCTGCTCCAGCGCCCCCAGGGCGCGCCGGGCGCTCTCCAGGAAGGCGTCGCCGGCGGCGGTCAGCTCGACCCGGCGCGTGGTGCGCACGAACAGCGGCGCGGCCAGTTCTTCCTCCAGCAGGCGGATCGAGGACGACAGCGCCGATTGCACGATGTGGCAGCGCGAGGCCGCGCGGGTAAAGCTCTTTTCCTCGGCCAGGGCGACGAATTGGCGCAGCTGTCTCAGTTCCATGTCAGTTCCATGACGCGATTGATTTATCTGTGTAATTGATGGATCGGCGTTGAATCATCGATTCTACATAGAAGTGCAAACAGGGCAAGCAGAGAAGGAAAAAGGCTGCGGCAGGCAATCGCCGGGCCGGATAAAATA
Organism: Herbaspirillum sp. NPDC087042; assembly: GCF_044745245.1. Lineage (NCBI taxonomy): Bacteria > Pseudomonadati > Pseudomonadota > Betaproteobacteria > Burkholderiales > Oxalobacteraceae > Herbaspirillum > Herbaspirillum sp. NPDC087042. Next base: position 272,775 of record NZ_JBIUZW010000006.1, read on the forward strand.
GGCGACCGAACGACCGCCGCACACTCTGCGGCAAACCGAGATCAGACCAGCATGAGAAAAGTTAAGCTGCGCAACGCCGCAGAAATCGCCCAGGCGCGCAGCGCCGGACAACTCGCGGCCGAAGTGCTGCACATCATCACCGAGCACGTCAAGGCCGGCGTGAGCACCGACGAGCTGGACCGCATCTGCCACGACCATATCGTCCAGGTGCAGAAGGCCAAGCCGGCCAATATCGGCTACCACGGCTTTCCCAAGACCATCTGCAGCTCCGTCAACGAGGTGATCTGCCACGGCATCCCCGGTGGCCAGGTGCTCAAGGATGGCGACATCATCAATATCGACGTGGCCGTCATCAAGGATGGCTGGTATGGCGATTGCAGCCGCATGTACTACGTCGGCCAGCCCGCTGCTGCCGCGCGCAAGCTGGTCGAGACCACCTATGAAGCCATGTGTGCGGGCATCCTGGCGGTGCGTCCCGGCGCCACCCTGGGCGATGTCGGCCACGCCATCCAGACGGTGGCGCAGCGCGACGGTTTCTCGGTGGTGCGTGAATACTGCGGCCACGGCATCGGCACCACCTATCACGACGAACCCCAGGTGTTGCACTACGGCCAGCGTGGCGCCGGTCTGCCGCTGAAGGAAGGCATGATCTTCACCATCGAGCCCATGCTCAATGCCGGCAAGCGCCACACCCGCCAGCTCGACGACGGCTGGACCGTGATCACCGCCGACGGCTCGCTGTCGGCGCAGTGGGAACACATGGTGGTGGTGACCGCGCGCGGCTACGAAATCCTCACGCCCTGGCCCGAGGGCTTCGGCCACTATCCGGCCATCGCCACGCGCGGCTGATCCCTCCGGTCGCCGCACTCAGCCGGCGACCACCTCCAGCGGAAAGTCCGAGAACTGGTCCAGCAGGGCTTGCTCGGGCGTGCCGCCCACCACGATGCCGGAAAACACGTCCAGCGTGCTGTAGAAGGCCGGACGGAAACGGCCCAGCTTGCTCTGGTCGATCACCACATAGCACTGGGCCGCGCTGTCGATGGCGGCCTGCTTGATGGCCACCTCATGGAAGTTGGAACAGCTCACGCCGCGCTTGGGATCGACCCCGCCTGCAGACAGGAAGGCCTTGTTCACGCCCAGCCGGCGCAGATAGGCCACGCCCTCCTCTGACGCAAACGAGGCCGAGGATGGGTGATACAGCCCGCCCAGCAGGATCACCTGTGTATTGGGGCGCTGACTGACGATGTTGGCAATGTTGAGCGAGTAACAAATCACGCTCAGGGCGATATGGGCCGGCAGTGCCTCGGCCAGGTGCGTCATGGTGGTGCCGCAATCGATGAAGACGCTGTCGCCCTCCTCCACCCGGCGCGCCGCATGCTGGCAGGCCAGGCGCTTGCGCTGGGCATGCTGGTCGACTTCGCGGTCGATGGAGTAGCGCGACTCCGACGGACTGGCCTCCAGCACATGTCCCCCCAGGCAGATCAGCGGCGAATCCTCGCCCGCCAGGTCGCGCCGCACGGTCATCACGGTCACGCCCAGCACCTCGGCGATCCGCGCCAGCGGCGTGGGGCCTTGCTCGCGGATCATCTCGTGCATGCGCGCAAGCCGCTGCGCACGCGCACGCGCGCCCAGCGTGGGGGGCGTCGAGGTGGCCGACGCACTCGGGGGATTGGAAGACATGAATGGTTTTCCTGATTGGGAAAATGTTTTTATAAAAAAATGGTTGCAGACAAAAAGTTATGGATGTAACGTTACATCCATTAAATGTTATTTGCAAAACATTTAGCAGCACTGGCAAAAGGATTGTATCGGTGCTGCAGCGCGACGTCGATGCGGCCGGCAAGAAGACCTGCCCTTCCCCGTCGCCCATGGAAGAGACACTGCCCGTCCAGCCAGCCCGGACGGTAACTAACGATTAAAAGTTAAGCAGCCATGAACATGACCCGCAAGACCGCCCCCCTGCGCTCCGCCCAGGAGCAGGAGGAGGCCAATGTCGTTACGCCCGAACCGGCGCAGGCACCCACGCAACTGTCGCCCCGGATGCAGGCAGGCCATGTACGCAATGCCGTGCAGCCCTACGATGCCGCCGCCCTCGAACATCTGCGCGTGAACCTGAGCGCGGCCGAGAAACGTATCGCCACCCTCAAGGGCCGGCGCTCGGTGAAGAAGGATGCCCAGGCCGCCTGGCTGCTCAAGGCCATCACCTGCATCGACCTGACCACCCTGAGCGGCGACGATACTCCACAACGCGTGCGGCGCCTGTGTGCCAAGGCACGCCAGCCGGTGCGTACCGACCTGCTGGAGGCGCTGGGCATGGCCGATCGCGGCCTCACCACTGGCGCGGTGTGCGTCTATCACCGCTTCGTCGACACGGCCGTGCAGGCGCTGCAGGGCAGCGGCATCCCGGTGGCGGCGGTATCGACCGGCTTTCCGGCGGGCCTCAATCCGCATGCGCTCAAGCTCAGGGAAATCGAAGCTTCGGTGCGCGATGGCGCCGCCGAGATCGATATCGTCATCACCCGCGAGCATGTGCTGACCGGCAACTGGGAAGCCTTGTATGCCGAGATGCGCGATTTCCGCCAGGCCTGCGGCGATGCCCACGTCAAGGCCATCCTGGCCACCGGTGAACTCAAAACCCTGCGCAATGTGGCCAAGGCCTCGATGGTGTGCATGATGGCCGGCGCCGATTTCATCAAGACCTCGACCGGCAAGGAAAGCGTCAACGCCACCCCGCTGGTGTCGCTGGTGATGCTGAGGATGATCCGCCAGTATCAGGAGATGACGGGCCTGAAGGTGGGCTACAAGCCGGCCGGTGGCGTGGCCACGGCCAAGGACGTGCTCGAATACCAGGTGCTGATGAAAGAAGAGCTGGGCGATGCCTGGCTGCAGCCCGATCTGTTCCGCGTGGGCGCATCGAGCCTGCTGGCCGACATCGAACGCCAGCTCGAACATCACGTCACGGGCCGCTACTCGGCCTTCAACCGGCATGCGATGGCCTGATCGATCGCCTGACCGACTACCCCAGTACGGACCTGCACAATGAGCGTTTCCACCTACTTCGACACCATGGACTACGGCCCTGCCCCGGAAAGCGACAAGGATGCCCGCGCCTGGCTGGCCAGCCACGAGGCCTCGTTTGGCCATTTCATCGGTGGCCGCTTCACCCTTCCCGGCGCCCAGCTGGAAGACCTGGAACCGGCCACCGGCAAGTTGCTCGCCCATCTCACCCAGGGCTCGGCCGCCGACGTCGATAGCGCCGTCCAGGCAGCCCAGGCCGCGCTGGCGCCCTGGCAGGCGCTGGGCGGCCATGGCCGTGCGCGCCACCTGTATGCGCTGGCGCGCAGCGTGCAGCGCCATGCACGCCTGCTGGCGGTGCTGGAGAGCATCGACAATGGCAAGCCCGTGCGCGAATCGCGTGACGTGGATGTGCCTCTGGTGGCGCGCCACTTCTATCACTACGCCGGCTGGGCACAATTGCAGGAACGCGAATTCGCCGGTATGGCACCGGTGGGCGTGGTGGGCCAGATCGTGCCGTGGAATTTCCCGCTGCTGATGCTGGCCTGGAAGATCGCACCGGCGCTGGCGCTGGGCAATACGGTGGTGCTCAAGCCGGCCGAGTCGACCTCGCTGACGGCGCTGCTGTTCGCCGAGCTGGCGCAACAGGCCGGCCTGCCGGCGGGTGTACTCAACATCGTTACCGGCGATGGTCGCACCGGCACGGCCATCGTCGATCATCCCGGTATCCACAAGATCGCCTTTACCGGCTCCACCGACGTGGGCCGCCAGATCCGCGAACGTACCGCCGGCAGCGGCAAGTCGCTGACGCTGGAGCTGGGTGGCAAGTCGCCTTTCATCGTCTTCGAGGATGCCGACATCGACGCCGCCGTCGAAGGCGTGGTCGATGCCATCTGGTTCAACCAGGGCCAGGTCTGCTGTGCCGGCAGTCGCCTGCTGGTACAGGAAGGCATCCATGACCGCTTCATCGCACGGCTCAAGGCCAGGATGGACAAGCTCAAGGTCGGCGCGCCGCTGGACAAGTGCAGCGACATGGGCGCGCTGATTTCGCCGGTGCAGCTCGAACGCGTGCGCAGCCTGGTGCAGCAGGGCCTGCGCGAAGGCGCGCAATGCCATCAAGTGGCGATCGATGTTCCGGCCGGTGGCTGCTTCTATCCACCCACGCTGCTGACCGGCGTGCATCCTGCGGCCACCGTCGCCACCGAGGAAATCTTCGGGCCGGTGCTGGTGGCGATGAGTTTCCGCACGCCCGACGAGGCCGTGCAACTGGCCAACAACAGCCGCTACGGCCTGGCGGCCAGCATCTGGAGCGAGACCATCGGCCTGGCCCTGGGCGTGGCGCCGCAACTGAAGGCCGGCGTGGTGTGGATCAACACCACCAACCAGTTCGATGCGGCAGTGGGCTTTGGTGGTTATCGCGAATCCGGCTATGGCCGCGAGGGTGGACGCGAAGGCTGCTACGAATACCTCAAGCCCGTCACCAGCAAGGAGCATGTGCTGCGCAGCCCGCACCCGGCCCCGCACGGTGATGGCGCAGCCGCCACCTCACCACTAGGTGGCGCCATCGACCGCACCGCCAAGCTCTATGTTGGCGGCAAGCAGGTGCGCCCCGATGGCGAGGCGTCCATGCCCACCTACGCCGCCCATGGCACACGCCTGGACGACGTCGGCCTGGGCAATCGCAAGGATATCCGCAATGCCGTGGCCGCCGCCGTCAAGGCCGCAGCCTGGAGCAATGCCACACCGCACCGGCGCGCCCAGGGGCTGTACTACATCGCCGAGAACCTGTCGGCGCGCGCCGATGAGTTCGCCCACCGCATCGCCGTCACCACGGGGGTATCGGCCGCACAGGCCAGCGCCGAGGTCGAGGCCAGCATCAGGCGACTGTTCTCCTATGGTGCCTGGGCCGACAAGTTCGAAGGCACGGTGCACCAGCCGCCCATGCGCGGCGTGGCCCTGGCCATGCCCGAAGCCATCGGCGTGGTGGGCGTGGTCTGCCCGGCCGAGCAGCCGTTGCTGGCCCTGGTGAGCCTGGTGGCGCCGCTGGTGGCGGTGGGCAACCGCGTGGTGGTGGTCCCCAGCCAGCAGGCGCCGCTGGTGGCGACCGATCTCTACCAGGTGCTCGATACCTCGGACTTGCCGGATGGCGTCATCAACATCGTCACCGGCAGAAGCGCCGAACTGCTGCCGGTGCTAGCCGAGCACGACGAAGTCGATGCGCTGTGGGTGCGGGGTCCGGCGGATTTCTCGGTGACGGCCGAGCGCCTGTCCATCGGCAACCTCAAGCGCTGCTTCGTCGACTACGGCCAGGCAACCGACTGGCTGGACGAGGTCCAGGGGGAAGGTCCGCACTACCTGCGCCAGGCCACCCAGCTCAAGAACATCTGGATTCCCTACGGCGAGTGAGACGCGCTGCGACGGCGGCCCGTTGAATTAGGCAGCAGCGAATAGTGGATTCAAATAATTTGATTTTTCGAAAGATCATTGAACCAGACAACATGAAAACCGCGCCAGACAATTAGATTAGCTGGCGTGACACGATTTACACCATTTGCATCATAAGCATTCCTATAAAAATCCACCGGAGACAACATGCTTAAGAATCTGCACCCCCTCTTGAATGCCGACGTGCTCTACGCCCTACGGGCCATGGGTCATGGCGACGAACTGGTTCTGTGCGACGCCAACTTCCCGGCCGACTCGGTGGCCCGCCAGAGCGTACTGGGCAAGCTGCTGCGCATCGATGGTGTCTCCACCACCGAGGCCGCGCGCGCCATCCTCTCGGTGCTGCCACTGGACAATGCGGTGGAACGTCCGGTGCGCCGCATGGAAGTCATGGGCGAACCCGATACGGTGCCGGCGGTGCAGCAGGAATTGCAGCAGGTGGTCAACGCCGCCGAGGCGCGCGTGCGCCCGCTGGGCTCCATCGAACGCTTCGCCTTCTACGAAGCGGCCAGGAAGGCGTATTGCGTCATCGCCACCGGTGAGCGCCGCTTCTATGGCTGCTTCCTGATCAAAAAAGGTGTACTGCCTCCCGAGGAGTGAGCATGACTTCCCTCCCTCAAAAGAATGGCGTGGCCGTGCTCGGCATCTACGTCGCCGATCTGGCCTTTCGCGCGCCGGGCATGCCCGGCCTGGGCCAGACCGTGGCCGGTACCGGCTTTGCGATGGGGCCGGGCGGCAAGGGGTCCAACCAGGCCGTGGCGGCGGCCCGTGTGGGTGCGCCGGTGCGCTTCATCTCGGCCATTGGCAAGGATGCGTTCGGTGATTTCGCACTCTCGCTGTGGCGACGCGAGACCATCGCGCCCCACGTGCGCGTGATCGATGGTGCGCCCACCGGCGCGGCCTTCATCTATGTCAATGACGCCAGCGGCGACAACGCCATCATCGTGGTGCCGGGCGCGGCCTCGCAATTGTCGGCGCAGGATGTGCAGCGCGAGCATCAGGCCATCGAAGCGGCCAGCGTCTTCGTGACGCAACTGGAACAGCCACCCGAGGCGGCCCTGACGGGCCTGCAGATCGCCCGCGCCAGCGGCACCACGACCGTCTTCAACCCGGCCCCGGCGCTGGACTTCCCGTCGCAGATCTATGGCCTGTGCGACTTCATCACGCCCAATGAACACGAGGCCGCGCAACTGACCGGCATCGAGATCCACGACATCGCCGATGCCCGGCGCGCCGGCGACGTGCTGCTGGAACGAGGCGTGGGATGCGCGCTCATCACGCTGGGGGCGCAGGGGGCGCTACTGCATAGCCGCACGCAATCGCTGCACCTGCCGGCCCTGCATGCGGGTGCCGTGGTGGAAACCGCAGGGGCCGGCGATGCCTTCAACGGCGCCTTTGCCGCCGGCCTGGCCGAGGGCATGTCGGCCGAAGAGGCGGCACGGCTGGCGACAGCGGTAGCGGCCATTTCCGTGACCCGGCCCGGTACCGCACCTTCCATGCCCAGCCGCCAGGAAGCCCAGGCACTGTTGCAGGCGGTCGCCTGATATCGGCGCGCGCGCCATGACATTCTCCGGCAAGGTGAATTGACGATGAAACTGAAGATCTCCGATCCGCAACTGCTGTTCCTGCTGGCCATCAATGTCGCCATCCTGGTGGTGGCGACCGTGTTCTCGCATGGCGACTTCCTGGATCTCTACAACTTCCAGTCCATGGCCAGCCAGTTGCCCGAGCTGGGCCTGCTGGCCATCGGCGTGGCGCTGGCGATGATCTCCGGCAATGGCGGCATCGACCTCTCCGGCATCGGCCTGGCCAACCTGGCCGGCGTGGTGGCGGCGGCCCTGATGCCCTTGCTGGTGGCCGCGCCCGATGCTGCGCCCTGGACCTATACGCTGGGCTTCGTGGCGGTGGCGCTGGTCACGGGCCTGCTCGGTGGCGCCCTGAACGGCTGGCTGATCGCCCGCGGCAATCTCACGCCCATCCTGTGCACGCTGGGCACGCAGCTGATCTTCACCGGCCTGGCGGTGGTGCTGACCAATGGCTCCAGCCTGCGCATCAGCGTGGTCGATCCGATCTCCGCCATCGGCAATGAATCGCTGCTGGGCGTGCCCATCCCCTTCATCATCTTCGTGGCCCTGTTGCTGCTGGTGGGCTGGCTGATGCGCTACAGCCTCTTCGGCATCAAGCTCTACCTGCTGGGCACCAATGCCCGTGCGGCACGCTATGCCGGCATCTCGCAGACCCGCCTGCGCCTGGCCACCTACACCCTCAGCGGCGTGCTGGCCTCGGTGGCCGGGGTCATCATCGCCGCGCGCACCGCCAGCGTGAAAGCCGACTATGGCAACTCCTACCTGCTCATCGCCATCCTCATCGCGGTGATGGCAGGCATCCGTCCGCAAGGCGGCTACGGACGCATGGTCTGCCTGTTCTTCTCGGCGCTGGCGCTGCAGCTGCTGTCGTCCACTTTCAACCTGCTGGAGATTTCCAACTTCTTCCGCGACTGTGCCTGGGGCCTGCTGCTGCTGTGCTTCCTGGCATCGGCGCGGATCAGCTGGCGTGATTTCTTCCCGCAATCCAAGGCGCATGCGCGCAAGTCTTGAACAGCACCCCGCCTGTCAAGAACCATCCAACCTACGTGGGGAAACTGGAGACATGATGAACAAGAAATCGGCTTGCTTAATGGTGTCGGCCCTGGCGGCCGTGGGCTTTGCCAGCGCCCTTCAGGCGCAGAACAAACCCATCGATATCGTCACCGTGGTCAAGATCACCGGCATCAGCTGGTTCAACCGCATGGAGGTGGGCGTCAAGGAATTCGGCGCCGCCAACCCCGGCGTGAACACCCGCCAGATCGGCCCGGCCCAGTCGGACGCGGCGCAACAGCAGCGCCTGGTGGAAGACCTGGTGGCCAAGAAGGTCGATGCCATTGCGGTGGTCTCCATGGATCCGCCGACGCTGGAACCGGTGCTCAAGCGCGCCCTCGAACGTGGCATCAAGGTGGTCACCCACGAGGCCGACAACCAGAAGAACACGCTGGTCGATATCGAGGCCTTCGACAATACCGCCTACGGCGCGCGCCTCAACGACCGCCTGGCGGCCTGCATGGGCGAGACCGGCAAGTGGTCCTCGCTGGTGGGTTCGCTGGGCAGCCAGTCGCAGGTACAGTGGGCTGACGGCGGTGCCGCCAACGCCGCCAAGAAGTATCCCAAGATGACCCTGGTGGATGCCAAGAACGAGTCGGCCAACGATGCCGAGAAGGCCTATGCCAAGGCCAAGGAAATCCTGCGCAAGCATCCCGACATCAAGGGCTTCCAGGGCTCCTCCTCGCTGGACGTGCTGGGTATCGGCCGCGCCGTGGAAGAAGCCGGCCTGCAGGGCAAGGTCTGTGTCTATGGCACTGGCCTGCCCAGCGAAGCCGCCAAGTTCCTGGAGTCGGGCGCAGTGGGCGGCATTGCCTTCTGGGATCCCAAGGATGCCGGCCTGGCCATGAACAAGGCCGCCAGGATGCTGGTGGAAGGCAAGAAGATCACCGACGGCATGGACCTGGGCATCCCCGGCTACAACAAGGTCAGTGTCAAGAAGGGTCCGGGCGTGGGCGTGATCGCCACCGGCCAGGCCTGGGTCGAGGTGGACAAGAAGAACTACAAGCAATACGCGTTCTGATCGTCCTGCTCCGAGACGGACGTGCGCACTGCCACCGGGCGCACGTCCCTTGTTCCTGATTCCGTCCTTGCCATCGCCATGTCCACAGCCATGACCAGCCCCGCCCCTTCCCCTGCCGATCCCGCCGAGGCGCCGGAATTCCTGCGGCTGGAGGGGATCCACAAGCGCTTTGCCGGCGTGCATGCCCTGCGCGGCATCGACCTCAGCATCCGTGCCGGCCAGATCTATCACCTGCTGGGCGAGAACGGCTGCGGCAAGAGCACGCTGATCAAGATCATCGCCGGTGCGCAGCCACCCAGCGAAGGCAGCATCATCATCAACGGCGAGCGGGTCGAGACCCTCACGCCGCTGGCCTCGCTGTCCCTGGGTATCGAGACGGTCTACCAGGACCTGTCGCTGCTGCCCAACCTGAGCGTGGCCGAGAACGTCGCCCTGAGCGAGCAGCTGGTGCGCCACCAGGGCCGTCTGGCGCGCCTGTTCGACAGCGCGGCGCTGAAGGCGACGGCGGCGCGCGCGCTGCGCGCGGTCAACCTGCCGGCCACGCCGGCCTTCCTCGATACGCGGGTCGACGAGTTGCCCATCGCCACCCGCCAGCTCATTGCCATTGCCCGCGCCATCGCCACCAGTGCGCGCATGGTCATCATGGATGAACCGACCACCTCGCTGACGCAGAAGGAAGTCGATGCGCTGGTGAAGGTCATCAATGGCTTGCGCGCCAATGGCGTGGCCGTGCTGTTCGTGAGCCACAAGCTCGATGAATGCTTTGCCATCGGGGGCGAGGCCATCGTCTTTCGCGATGGCGAGAAGGTGGCGCAAGGTCCGATCAAGGATTTCACCAAGGCCAGGCTGGGCCAGCTCATGACTGGCCGCGAGCTGAGCGAGGAACGCTACCGCGTCGAGGCGCCATCGTCCCGGCCGCTGCTGGAGGTGCGCGATCTGGGCCGTCCGGGCGCCTTCGAACAGGTCGGCTTCGCGCTGCACGCGGGCGAGATCCTGGGCATCACCGGCCTGCTCGACTCGGGCCGCAATGAACTGGCCCTGGCGCTGGCCGGCGTCGAACCGGCCCGCAGCGGCCAGATCGTGCTGGATGGCGCGGCGCTGGCGCTGCGCACGCCTGCTGACGCCATCGCCCATGGCATCGGCTATGTGCCGGAAGACCGCATCAGCGAAGGCCTGTTCCTGGACAAGTCGATTCGTGACAACCTCATCACCACCATCCTGCGCAAGATGCGCGGCCGCTTCGGCGCGCTCGATGCGGCGGCCTGCCAGCGCTTCTCCAGCGAGACCGTGAAGCAGTTGCAGATCGCCACGCCGGACGTGGACCGGGCGGTACAGTCGCTCTCCGGTGGCAACCAGCAGCGCGTACTGATCGGGCGCTGGCTGGCCATCAACCCGCGCGTGCTGGTGCTGCATGGTCCGACGGTGGGGGTGGACGTGGGCTCCAAGGACATCATCTATCGCATCATCCAGGACCTCGCACGGCAGGGCATGGGCGTCATCCTCATCAGCGACGACCTGCCCGAGCTGCTGCAGAACTGCGACAACCTGCTGTTGATGAAACGCGGTCGCGTAGTGCGCCGCTTCGAGGTCGAAGGCCTGGCCGAGAGCGACCTCTCCCACGATCTGGTATCAGAGCAAAAATCTGAGCAAAAATCAGAGCAAAAAGCAGCGCAAAACCAAGAGAACTAGCCATGGATGCAAGCACCCTCAAGCATGCGGCACCGGCCGCTACCGACACCAATGTCGTTGCCCATATCGATCACGACGGACAGCCCGGCCCGCGCCGCGCCAATCTGGGCGCGCTGCTCAAGAAGAACCCCTCGGTCTTTACCCTCGCGCTGATCCTGCTGGTGACGCTGACGGTGGCGCTGATCAATCCGGCCTTCTTCCAGCTGGCGGTCCTGTTCGACATCGTGCGCGCCTGCACCACGCTGGGCCTGTTCGCGCTGGGCGTGATGATCGTGCTGGCCGCTGGCGGCATCGATGTCTCCTTCGCCGCCATCGCGGCCCTGACCATGTATTCCATCACCAAGGTGGTGATGACCTGGTTCCCCGAGACCCACATCGCCGTGATCCTGCTGGCCGGCGCCGTGGGCGGCACCGCCCTGGGTGTGCTCAACGGGCTGCTGGTGGACTGGCTCAAGGCGCCCTCGCTGATCGTCACCATCGGCACCCAGTATCTCTATCGCGGCATCCTGCTGACCTTCGTGGGGACGGTGTTCTTCATGAACGTGCCCCATGCCATGGACAACTTCGGCAAGCTGGCACTGGCGCGCCATGACACCGCCAGCGGCCTGCATGCGATCCTGCCGGCCACGGTACTGGTGCTGGCCGCCGCCAGCGTGCTGACCTGGTGGCTGCTCAACAAGACCCTCATGGGACGCGCCGTCTATGCCGTCGGCGGCAGCCTGGCCATTGCCGAACGGCTGGGCTACAAGCTGCGCTCGGTGCACCTGTTCGTGTTCGGCTACGCGGGCTTCCTGTCGGGACTGGCGGGGATCGTCCATGTCTCCAGCACGCGCCTGGCCAATCCCTTCGACCTGGTCGGCAGCGAGCTCGATGTGATCGCTGCCGTGGTGCTGGGCGGTGCCCGCATCACCGGCGGCCACGGTAGCGTGGTGGGCAGCCTGCTGGGCGTGCTGCTGGTGACCCTGATCAATAACGTGCTGATCCTGGCCGGCGTCCCCAGCACCTGGCAGAAAGTCATCATCGGCAGCTTCATCGTGCTGGCCGGCGCGGTATTTGCCCTGCAGCGGGAGAAATAGGCCTGAACAGGCACTGAAAAGTGCCGGCGGGAATGTTCCTGTGGATTTTATGACCCTCCGGCACAATAAATTATCATTCAAACAACAAATTGTAAAAAAAACAAAAGAGATGGTGCCGTTTTAAATTAAGCTTGCGGTCGAAATCAATCATTTCGTTTTCGATCGATGCCCCCAATCGCGTTCCGTCGCCGTTCCTTGTGGAAGCTCCTCCTGTGGGGGGGCTGTAGCATGCTCGGCCTGGCGGTCATTGCACAACTGGTGCTGGGCATCGCTGAAGTCGGCCATATCGACGCCTCCTCGATGCAGGCGCTGCAGCGGGCCGAAGACGCCGGTCGCGCCACGGTCGAGGCCCTCAGGCGCGCCGAGGCCAGTCCCTTTGAATCCTGCTCGGATGCCGACCTGAACGTCCTGCGCCATATCGCATATGCCAACAGCTTCGTGGCCGACATGGGGCGCATCGACCAGGGCGTGGTCCTGTGTACCGCGCTGTGGGGCCGCCTGGATGCCCATTCGCGCCTGCCGGTGCCGCACTACCGGTCGCGCGACTACCTCGTATGGAGTCAGCAGGACATCCTCAAGACCCATTACCTGAGCAATATGGTGGCCTTCGGACATAGCCTGGCCATCGCCTCGCCCAGCACCTTCGAGCTCAACCGCTTCTACCAGGACGTGGCCCTGCGCATCACCAACCGCGACCAGAGCTACGTCTATGCCGAACGCGAAAGCCAGCGCTACAACCCTGCCGGCGCCATCCGTCTGCTGCCCGAATTCCAGGTCCAGCAATGCAGTAACGACATGGCCCTGTGCGCGCAGGCCTCGGCGCGCCTGCACTGGTTGCCGCTAGCCTATCCGGGCGCATTCCTGGGGGTGCTGGTGGTGGGACTGATCGCTGGCACGCTGGCTTGCCTGCTGTATCTGCGCAACCGGCGCAACCGGGGCGTGGTCGAGAAACTGCGCAATGCCATCCTCGATGGCGAAATCGTCCTGCTGTACCAGCCCATCGTGTGCGTGACCGATCTGACCCTCAAAGGCTATGAAGCACTGGCACGCTGGCGGCCTGACCACGACTCCGAAATCGGCCCGGAAGTGTTTGTGCCACTGGCGCTGCAACATGGACTGAGCAGCGCGCTGACCAAGGCGGTACTGGAACGCGCCATCGGCGAGATGCGCGCCACCCTGCAGAGCGATGACACGCTCATGCTGGCCATCAATACCGAAGTGGCCGATATCGAGGATCCGGACTTCATCGCCTTCGCCATGGATATCACGGCCGATATGCCTGAACTGCGCTGGCAGCTGCATCTGGAGGTGACCGAGCGCGCCGATATCCGCTCGCCCATCTTCACCCAGCATGTCGAGCTGCTCAAGCAGGCCGGCTTCGCCCTGTGGATCGATGACTTCGGCACCGGCAGCGCCAATCTGTCGCACCTGTCCTATGCGCAATTCGATGGCATCAAGATCGATCGTCTCTTCACCAGCGCCCTGAGCACCGTCTCGCCACTGCGCTCGATCGTCCCCAACCTGCTGCGCCTGGCCCACGAGCTGGGCCTGCAAGTGGTCATCGAGGGCATCGAGACCGAGAGCCAGCTGCAATGCGTGCGCGAGATCGCCTCCGAGATCCATGCGCAGGGCTGGCTGTTCAGCAAGCCGCTGGAGCTGGGCGAGATCATCCAGCGACCGGCCCTGGCCTAGGCGCGGCGCTACGCCGCCTGCCCGTATGGGCGCAATCCCCGTTCCGGCGATCACCGGACCCGCCAAATGAAAACACCCTGCAGCATACCGCCTGCAGGGTGAGTGCGATCCTCGTATCAGCGCCGATGCCATGCACCGGTGCTGATCAGATCAGGCCTTCTTGCGGCGCACGAAGCCCAGGCCCAGCAGACCCGTGGTCAGCAGCAACAGGCTGGCCGGTTCCGGCACGGCGCTGGCGGTCAGCGAGACGGCGGTGATTTCGTTACCGACCGATGCGTTGCCCAGACCGGCTACGGCAGCGAAGGACAGGACTTCGGTGGCGCTGGTGGCGACGACGCTGAAGCTGTTGAGGCCCCAGGTCAGGAAGTCGGCCGCGCCGCTGCTCACATCACTGGTCACCAGGTTGCCGCCGAAATAGACGTTGGTCTGCTGCTGACCCGAACCGGGACGCTGGCCATAGGCCCACGACAGCACATAGGTCTGGCCCACGGTGAGACCGGTGATGGTTTGCGAGATGGTGTCCCAGGTACCGCCGTTGAGCTCGGCGCTCTGGGTGGTACCGGTGTAGGCAGCACCACCGAGGATGGCGCTGTGATCGATCTCGATACCGTCATTGTTGCGGGTGTTGGTCCAGCCGGGAACCGAACCGTTGGCGAAACTGGACCAGCCATTGCCGACGTTGTTGGCATCGAAATTGCCGTTGGTGACCAGGTTGACTGCGGTGGCCGAGGCCGGCGCGGCGCAAGCCAGGCCAAGGACGGCAACAGCCAGCGTCGGGGCCGACAACGCACGCAGGCGTTGGAAGATGGGGCGATGAGTGGCGATAAATTTGCTCATGGCGAACCTATATCAATTTAATTGTTGGAATGAAGTGATGCTCGTCAGACACATTGTCTAACTGACAATATTTAGCAATAGCTATGCCAGATAGCTCTCCCCTATAAAATCAATCGCTTAGAAGGTATATCCACAATAGACCTTATGAGCTGTAAGGTTTTTCGACGTGACATGTGAGTGTCTGTCAGTCTTCCCTCCGGCAAAGGATGCTCTGGCCGGCTATGGATACATGATGAAGGGCAATATCGTTGCTGTGCCTGTCCGTCACTCTCCTGTCGATGCCTGATAGTAAAACGACAAATTCGGCAGTCATATCGGGGAAAACCTGAGGCAAGAAATGGCGTTGCAAGATTGTCGATGTTGATTTGCTCGCAGATTTGACCCTCTCCATTTGACCCACCTTCCATTGCCTGCTGAAGGCAGCCACCCGGTCATACGACCCCTCATATCC